>CAZXUM010000009.1:0-12642 GCA_964644005.1 uncultured Candidatus Saccharibacteria bacterium | reverse complement strand
AGGCGCGAGTAGCCCTAGCGGAAATGCCCGAGGCGGATGCCGAGGGTGCAACTCTACACTCTAAATAACCACAAAGTATAAATATCTTACATCACAAGCCCGAGACAATTTTGTTTTAGTGTTTTTGTATTTCTTTGGAAGCGCGCATTCCTCCCCAGACCCCTCCTGCGCGCGGAAACCCAAAACGAAATCCCGCCGAATTTCAAAAAATTAGTAGCCGAGGTTTTGCGAATCCTTTCCCCAGAAAATTGCTTCGCAAAACCGAGTCCGTATTGTATTCGCATACTCCGTACTTTCCCTTTGGGAAAGCTCCACGCTTCGCGTGGAGGCGCTTTAGCGCACGGATGTGCGATTAGTCCTTTTCTTTGAAAAAAGTTCGCGCAAAGTGTATAATTACATCACCAAAATTTGCAGACAGTGGTAATATGTCCAGATGCAAAAAACTGAGATTATTCTCCTTGCCGGCGGCAAAGGTACTCGCATGGGTGGCGATCAACCAAAAGTACTCACCGAACTCGGAGGTACCACGCTTGCAGAGCACGTGCTCGTAAATCTCTCTCAACTCCCCCTCGATCACTCCCCACTCATCGTCGTTGGATACAAAGCCGACATGGTACGCCAAGCCCTTGGTGAACATCATCGCTACGCATACCAACACGAACAACGTGGCACCGGCCACGCAGTGCATGAAGCATTGCCTTTGATTAAACCAGCAACTAAGCACATTGTGGTCCTCTACGGTGATCAACCACTTCTCAACCACCGATCAATCGCTCGACTCATTGAGATGCACACCGCAATGGGGGCGCCGGTCACCATAGCAACTGTTAATGTCACCGACTTCAGCGACTGGCGTGCGAGCTTCCTGGATTTTGGCCGGATTGTTCGTGACGCTAACGGACACATTATTCGTATTGTCGAACGAAAAGACGCAACCGACACTGAGCGAACTCTCACTGAAGTAAATCCCGGGTACTACGCATTCACCGTTAACTGGATTCGAACGTACATCACAGAACTTACCGCTGCAAATGCGAGTGGCGAACTCTACCTCACCGACCTCATTGGATTTGCAATGGAGCAGGGTCACGCTATTCCGTCTATTGCTGTTGATGCCCACGAAGCACTCGGTGTAAACACGCCACAGCAACTTGCGATTGTAGAATCGCTCATGACACCCTTTCAGTAAGTTGGTTTATCTTTTTCAAAGTAATACACCCGACCTAATATTTTCGGATAACTCCTTTCACGACGGCAGCAATTTTTAAATCTTCAGTTGGATAGATAGGCTTGTACTTTTTGTTTGCTGGTTCAAGCCATGAGATGCCATTTTTTTGACGGAGATACTTCATGGTCCACTCACCGTCAATTTCTGCAATGATAATATCGCCATCGTGAGCACGATGTGTGCGCTCAACAATAACTATATCGCCTGGCGCAATGTGGGCATCAATCATTGAGTCGCCATCGACCTCAAGCAAATAGGTTGTTTCTTTCTTTTCAACAAGGAAATCTTCGAGATTGAGTGTGTCACGCAACTCTTCCTCAGAGACACGAGGAAAACCCGCAGTAACCAACCCAAGCATTGGAACTTCGCTAAACACCTTTTCAGGAACGAGTGTTCCCTGCTTATCTTTTCTGACCACGCCTTCTTCAATCAGTTTTTGTACGACCTTGTACGCTGCATTTTTTGATTTGAATCCGAGCAACTGCGCAATCTCTTGATACGAGGGCATACGCTTACGTGTACGATAAAACGTAATGATTTGATCTTTGTATAACGAGTAATCTGAGTGTTCGTGGTACATGCGTTATAAAACGACTAGAACAATGCCACTGCGGTGCGCATCTGATACATCCAGCTTCGGAAGGTGCTCTTTCGGTTAACCTGTCGTGCCTTTGCTAATAATAGCTTATGTCGGCGGGCGTCGTCTTTATACGTATAGCCGCTGATAATTTTCCAATCGATTTTTTTGTTAAGCTGTGCGAGCTCAGTGTCGATCATGCGTGCCAATTGGTGCTTTGTCATATTTCTCAATGTTACCTAATTGTTATAGGTATAGTATAAGTGAACGATCGTTCACCAGTCAATACAAAGCTGTGGATAAACAACATGGGGGCAACAAAAAAGCCCGTGCCGTACGGCACGGGCTTGGGCAAAAGGGTAACCGTTACGCCAGCATCGACGCGCGGCTCATGCGAACAAGTGAGAACGCACCCCGCACGAGCATACCCATTCCCCGTCGAAATCCATGAACTGCGAGATACCCCCCTGCAACCAAAAAAGCAACGAGTACAGTCTGCACAACGAGTTCAGTCCCGAGCGCAGCAGTAACCACATAGCGACCAACGTGATACATCGTTGGCATGTGCCACGCATTACTGATCACATCAAACATTGATACAAACGAAAACAGCGCAAGGAGCGTTGTTCCGAATACAAACATACTGCCAACAAACGGTTCAGACAGGCGGCGCAGCATCGACACAAAGAAGACACGGCGCATGACCTGCGAGTGGAGATCTAAATAATCGATAGTCATATGAATACTTATAATACTACGTTATGCATCTTGCGGAGTTCGTGTTTTGCGCGATGAATACGCGCGCGAACTGTTCCCTCAGCAACACCTTCGAGCAGGGCAATTTCTTTTTGTGGACGGCCTTCAATGAAGTGCAGTCGAACCGCACGTCCCAACATCGCGGGCAACCGAGAAACGAGAGAGAGCAAATAATCTGCTGATAAGCGACGTTCACGCTCAGCATCGACGCGAGTATCAGGGAGTACCTCTGCTAACTCGGGATCAAGTGCGGCGAGCGCTGCAATCTCATGTTTTCGTTTTTTGAACATTGTAAAACACTGATTAATAAGAATCTTGTATGCCCATGAACTAAATCGTGCACCTTCCTGTACACGAAATCGTGGCGCAGCTATGTACATGCGCACGAATGTTTCTTGCACGACATCATTTACCGCTTCCTCGTCATTATGAAGAATCGCTCGCGCTTTTTTGTAAAACGCATCGTAGTACCTTCCAAACAGCACCGAGAAAAACGCTGGTTGCTGTATGGCGAGTGCGAGCACTGCCTCATCGGTGTCGTGATGGTTAATAATCATATATTTGTTCCTACTTATTATAACCCCCATATATTACAACTCCCGCACACGAGCAAATGTTATATGTAGGCCTATCTAGAGTGAGAAACGAACGGTAGTGAGAAGTTGGTCAAAATCGGCAATAATTGGATCAGTGGCATTCATCCAACTCACCGAGAAGAGGTACACAATATCACCCTGCTGCACAGCGACTGTTTCGCCTTCATAGAGACCTGACCATCGATAGCGGTACCCCGGCTCACCATCAATAACTGCTGTCACTAAGACCTTTGGCCCAAGCGTATAGAGCGAATTTTTACCATTCTCAATCCACGCTTTTAAATCGCCCTTGTGGTCAACATTTTCAAAGAATGAGACATCTATAGAAACGGGTCCTTCACGTCCCGGAAGGTTGCCGGCCAGTAGCTGACGATGCTCAGGTGTATCTGTAATCAGACTCACTCGTACGGTTTTATCGTTCAGGAGGTAGTCAATAGGATAATCAAACTTCACGCCAAAATCTGAGGTGTAGGTGACAGTATCACCGGTACCGTTGGATGCACTTTTAGTATGCGTCACCTGATACCAACTTGCGCTACCGGCGATAATGAGTACCACCACAACAATGAGCCAAAATGTTCGCATGGTAAGTGAAATTATTTATTAAAGGTATGCTCATGCACTCGCGCAGTGAGATTTTTTTTGACTGTTGGAAGAACAGCCATTGGTTCATCAGGTTTTCGATCAAGGTATTGGACGCGGACTTCGTACACACCATCTGACGCTGCTGTTGTCGATACTGTTTCAAGGCGAATACGATCGCCGATAAAAAGGGAGTCACTGTACCGCACCTCAGTACCATGCACCTTATACACTACAAGGTAGGTGAACGTACCCGTGCCGCCATAGTTTACGGCGAGTTCAACCAGCGCGTCTTGCCCATGATCGGTTTTCTGTACTGCAAGAACATCACCGAGCACAACAACACCCTGCGAAGGACCATCGGTGAATGCGGCGTTGCCATCATCAAACGTAACACTGATGGTACTATCGGGAATAACAATAGTGCTACTGTTCAGTTGTTTTTTGAGAGCTGCACTGTCGAACGTCGATCCTGTTGATTGAGCCGCGCCTCCGGTATCATCAGTCTGCTCCATATGCTCGCTCGCTTTTTGGTGACGAAATACATCAGGATATACGATTGCTGCAGTAACCATACCTCCAACAATGACGATCCAAAGCAGCGTCCATCCAAGGTATTTTTTAGTCATACTGCTTATGTTACCTTTTTTTCTGATTGTGCACTTGGGTGCAAGTCGAGACATACCGAGTTCATGCAGTATCGCTTCCCTGTTGACGCTGGGCCGTCATCAAAGACATGCCCTAGGTGCGACCCACACTGTGCACACACAACCTCCGTGCGGCGCATGCCGTGGGTTGTGTCATCAATGTGTTTTGTGGCGCCTGGCAGAGCCTGATCAAAACTTGGCCAACCAGTATCCGAATCAAATTTTGCGTCCGATGAAAACAACGGGTTACCGCAGGCAACGCAGGTGTACATACCCGCTCGCTTTTCGTGCAATAGCTCACCGCTTCCAGGCGTTTCAGTTCCCTTTTCTCGAAGGACATGGTACTGCTCTGGCGTCAGTTTTTTCTTGAATGTTTCTTCGTTCATATATATTTTATATTTATATTGATGGTTATAATCTACCGCTACTCGGCATCTGCAAGGAGTCGCGCAAATCGCTGTTGGAGCTTTTCGAGCTTTGGCGCAATGATCACTTGGCAGTACGGCATGTCTGCATGATTTTGGTAGTAGTTACGATGATAGTTTTCTGCGGGATAAAACGCCGGTAATTTTTCGACAGTGGTGACTACTGGTGCAGCATAGGCGTGTGCAGCTTCGAGCTCAGCAATAAACGCCCGCGCTTCGTCTCGCTCCGCGTCGGTGGTGTAAAAAATAACCGACCGATACTGCGTGCCCACATCGTTTCCCTGCTGATTGAGCGTTGTCGGGTCGTGGACATTAAAAAACACCGCGAGCAGATCGCTGTATGAAATAATTGCCGGATCGTACTCAAGATCAATTACCTCAACGTGTCCGCTGTTGCCGCTGCAGACCTGTTCGTAGGTAGGATTAGGCGTCGCACCGCCGGCGTATCCTGGAGTAGCAGCCACTACTCCTTTCAATTTTTGAAACACTGCTTCAGTGCACCAAAAGCAACCTCCGCCAATATACACGTGTTGTGTTGTCATTGTTGTGGTGGTTAAAAAAATCCTGCTAATGAGTAGGGCCACGGCTGAGCAATAGCGAACATGACCAGTAGTGCGCCAATGAGTGCAACGTTTTTGTAAAAACCAATTGCTTCAGCGGTTCGTTTTTGAGAGTCAGCTTCGTCCCAAAATGGGTGCATCGTAATAGTTACGGGAATAAGAAAGAGTAGTAACAATCCGATACCACCCATTGGTCGAATACCTAAGATAATTGAGAGTCCGCCGAATAACAAAATGAAACCAGTGATGATAACTGCAGCCGCAGGTGCGGGTACACCACGAAAGCGCGTGTAGCCAGTGAGCGACGGTATCTGCGTAAAGTGTCGGTATGCATTAAAGACAAAGTACCCTCCAAAAATGACACGCCCGAGCACAAATGTAAGTTCTTCCATACCACCATTGTATACCTCGCGGTTGATGACGCAACGCTAGTGTTATCCGCGGCGGCGATTTTTGTTTCGTTCTGTTTCGGTGAGGAGCTGCTTACGGAGACGAACGCTCGTTGGAGTGATTTCGAGGTATTCGTCTTCAGACATTGTTTCGAGGCCGCGTTCGATGGTCATTTCATACGGTGGCACAAGATCAATCGATTCATCAGAGCCAGACGCGCGCATGTTGGTGAGCTGCTTTCCTTTTGTTGGATTCACCGCCATTTCTTCACCCTTTGAGGTGTTACCGAGCACCATACCTTCGTAGACTTCAGTTGCCGGACCAATGTACAGCACGCCACGTTCTTGCAAATTCCATAGGGCAAAGCCAAGTGCTTTTCCTGACACCATTGAAATCATCGAACCAACGAGACGTTTTCGAATTTCACCAGCGTACGGCTGGAAACCCAGGACACGTGCAGACATAATACCTTCGCCGCGGGTATCAATAACAAATTGGTTGCGGTAGCCGAGCAAGCCGCGAGTTGGACCTTCGAGAGTAAGACGGACAGTATCACCGTGCGGATGAATATCCTTTACGTAACAGCCACGCATGCCGAGCTTTTCAATAATAGTTCCCTGGTGTTCAGTTGGTGTGTCGATAATAACTTCTTCAAACGGTTCGAGTTTTTGCCCGTTTTCTTCACGGATAATTACCTGCGGCTGTGATACCTGTAATTCGTATCCTTTACGGCGCATGTTTTCAAGGAGAATGGCAATGTGCAATTCACCGCGGCCATACACACGGAAACTATCGGCATTCGCAAAATCAATTTTGAGACCAACGTTCACTTCGAGTTCGCGCTCGAGGTAATCACGAATTTGGCGTGAGGTAACGAAACTTCCTTCACGACCAGCAAACGGTGAACTGTTTACCATAAAGTTAAGAGCGATCGTTGGTTCATCAATAGCAATAGCCGGCAGTGGCGCAGCGTCTTCTTCAGCACTAACGGTTTCACCAATGTAAATATCTGGCAGACCAGCGATCATCACAACGTCACCTGCACCCGCAGTCTGCGCTTCAACTTTTTGTAAGCCCTTAAACGTAAAAAGTTTAGTGATTTTTCCCGTACGAACTTCGCCGGTTGGTTTTTTTACAAATACATTCTGACCAGTGGTAACCTGCCCTTCGTACACACGAGCAATAGCGAGGCGGCCAAGGAAGTTATCATACCCAAGGTTAAACGGCTGAAGACGGAGTGACTGTGACAATTTTTCTGGAGAAGATGCTACTGGCACATACTCAAGGACAGTATCGAGGAGCGGTGTGAGATCTTTTGAGTCATCTTCGAGGTTTCGCTTTGCGATACCCGCACGGCCAATGGCATACACCACAGGAAATTCTGCTTGATCGTTGTTTGCACCGAGTTCAAGAAAAAGTTCGAGTACCTGCTCTTCACAGCGTGCAGGGTCAGCAGCAGGCTTGTCGATTTTATTGATGACCACAATTGGTTTTAAGCCGAGCTCGAGCGACTTTTTGAGCACGAAACGAGTCTGGGGCATAGGGCCTTCCTGAGCATCAACAACCAAGAGTACCGAATCAATTGAGCGAAGTACACGCTCTACTTCAGAACCGAAGTCTGCGTGACCAGGTGTGTCTACAATGTTAATTTTTGTATCCTTATAGATGATTGACGCATTTTTTGCGTAAATCGTAATGCCGCGCTCAAGTTCGAGTGCGTTGAGACATCATCGGTGACCGCACCGGTTTGTTTCATAATTGCGTCCGTAAGCGTGGTTTTGCCGTGGTCCACGTGGGCGATGATAGCGATGTTTCGGATGTCCATAAAATAAAAAGCCCCCGCAGAGGATTAGTCATTAGAGATTATCCCACTTTTGAAGGGGTGTCAAACGTCGCCTCTCGTTACCTGAGATGCACCACACAAACGGTGTTGCTGCCTGTACCATTTGGATTTTCTTCAAAACCGCCACTAATACAGGGCACATGCGGACCTTCGAGCAGACAGCGGATACTCGCCTCAGTACACGCAGCATTCGTACACGCATAGAGACCAGTCGTCACCGGCAGCGGCAGGAGCTTTTTTTCTATACAAAATGGTATACTAGTATCCGGCGGATAATTACGAGTAACTCTAATCTGTTATGGAAGAAGGTAAAAAATGTGAAGGGATGAAGTGCGAAGGTACACCAAAGCCAGAAGATGCTGCGGGCACTGGTACACAAACACCAGCGTAAGCTTCTCCTTTCATACTGAGAGCTCAGTATGAATCAAAAGAGACGATGCACAAGTTGCATCGTCTCTTTTGATTTTGCTACAGTACTTCTATGATCACTCCAACACCCGCGCAGGTTGATGCCTACGAAGTGCCCTCATTTTTAGCAGAACGTATTTCTCGCATTCATAAAGTACCGATCGATTTCGCCCAAGGTCTCATTAGTGAAGCCAAGCGCATGCTCTATGTATGCGTGGTAACAAACGATTCAGTTGCCCCTTCAGATCGTATCGATTGGGCATGGCACGAAATGCTTATGTTTACCCGCTTCTATCAAGATTTCAGCACGTTCATTGGTGGATTCATTCATCATGTGCCCAACCCGCCACCTGAGGTAGACGAACAAGAAGAAACCTGGGCCCACATGCAGGAAACACTTGGTATCCCCCGCCGCGGTTCTGATGCCTACGTACAGACAAAGGCGCAGTACGAGAAAATCTTTGGTGAAAAGCCAAACTCACTGTACTGGCCGTAAACATCTCATACAGAATCACTCACAACAAAAAATCCCCGCAATTGGGGGGATTTTTTGTTGTCTCTCTTTATTTCTTTTTTGAAACTTTTGCTTTCTTTTCTTTCTTTGGAGCTGCAGAAGCGTCACTCGGTTCTGCTGCTGATGCTGATGCTCCGTTACCTTTCAACCCGTCGATAAGCGTGTTGAGTTTAGTATTAATACCCTCGAGTTGCTTTTTGAGCATGTCGATCGTATGAGTGTCGATAGAATGAGTATCTGTTCGTGACTCACTTCGTGGTTCGCTGCGGAATTCACGTTGTGGAGGAGTTGCGCGACCCTGAGGAGCACCGAATGATGATCCGCGAGACTCGCCGCCAGTTTTACCAAAACAGTCATTACAGTAGACAGGCTTTTTACCATTTGGACGAAATGGTACCTGACACTCTTTGCCACATTTATCACAGATAGCTGTGTGCATTTCTTGCGGACCACCAAAAGCACCGCGGTTACCACCGCCAAATTTGTTAAATCCACCGCGATCGCCACCAAATGATGGGCGTGTCGGACGTGAAAAATCACGCTTAGGTCCACCACCGAATCGATTGCCTCCTCGTTTAAAATCCATAGTGTTTTGATTATAACACTCGATTAGAAAAAAATCAAGATTTACGGAAACATTTGCGGATATGCTAGTACTGGAGTGCGCGGAAATCGGTCACGGAGAAAACCCCTTTCACTGGATACTTATTCCAAAAATCAGTGCTTAGTCGTTCAAGCGGAGTCAACACACCAGAAGCATTAATATACTCACCCGTTTCGACGGTGTCTGAGGTAAGTGACATGAGACTAAAATCGAGCGCAATGTATATGCCGGCATCAGTTCGAAGTCCGAGAGCACACTCAAGCGTCTGCGGACCTTGCGTATTTATATGCGGCAAACAGAGCACTAAGCCACTAACAGTTATTCGCTGCGGCACAGAAGCACTCACCTGCGCCTGCTGCAACTCAGCTGAAACAACCGGTGATGAAATAAAGGCTGCCCACACAACAAGCACACTGACCCACACAATAACAATAGCAATAATAACCTTCACAATCAGCTGTGCTGATTTCGATTCCAAAGATGATTTCATTATTCCAGTATACCAACAATTATCCAAGGAAAGTGAGGGCTTTCCCCATCTTGTCACCACGGCCAGTTCGGCCAATACGGTGTACGTAATCTTCGTAGGTTGCAGGGATGTCGAAGTTAATCACGTGACTCACGTTTGGAATATCGAGTCCGCGTGCGGCAACGTCGGTTGCAACGAGCACATTGATTTTGTTGCTCTTAAACGCATGGAGAGCTTTTTGACGCTTCGTATGATTTTTGTTTCCGTGAATAGATTCAGCAGCAACTCCCTTTCGAACGAGTTCATTGGCAAGCTTTTCAACGCCATGTTTCGTACGGCCGAAAATAATTACTTTACTGAATTCAGCTTGGCGGAGCATATCGTGCAAGACGTCAATTTTATTTTGTGACTGACCAACGCGCACTACATCTTGATCAACGTTTTTAGCAGTATCGCCTGTTTTAACTGAAATCTTTACGGGATTCTTCAAAAACTCGTGGATGAGCTTTTCGATATCAGGAGAAAGAGTTGCTGAGAAAAAGAGCGTATGACGTTCTTTCGACATGCCAGCCATAATGGCGCGCATATCTGCAATAAAGCCCATATCGAGCATACGGTCTGCTTCGTCAAGCACTACTGTATTAAATTCTTTGAGATGAATATGTTTGTGGTTGATGTGATCTTTCAAGCGACCCGGGGTGCCGATGATGAAGTTGTATTGGTAGCGCAACTGATAGATTTGCTTTGACATACTCGCACCACCAACGCAACAGACTGAGTAAATATTCATACCAACGGTAAGCTGTTTGAGCTCATCTTCAATTTGAATTGCCAGTTCGCGTGTTGGGACAATAACCATTACCTGTTCTTTTGGGTTTTTTACAATTTTGTCGAGAAGCGGAATGAGAAAGGCACCTGTTTTACCAGTACCAGTGTTCGCAATACCGACAATGTCCTCACCTTTGAGTACATGCGGGATGGCGCGATCTTGAATTGGTGTTGGAAATTCGTATCCACGAGCGGCAATTGATTTTTTAACGCGTTCATCGATAGCGAAATCAGCAAAGGCATGCTCAGGTTTAAATACCTCAGACTCCTCAGTAATGACTGCTTTGTTAATGAAACGCGCTGGATCGATGTACTGACCCATTGAACGACCGCGAGTGCGGCCGCCAACGCCCCGAGAACCACGGCGTCCCATGCCGTAGCCGCTGTATCCACCAGAACTTCGGCTGCCGGAGCCGCCGCGTGACGGACCGCGCGATGAGCTGTATGAACCGCCGACGGTACTTGGACCGCGCATGCTGGTTGAACGAGAAAAACCACCAGCATGTGCTGATGTAGGACGAGATGAAGAACCACGCGAACGCGATGCGTGCGAGCGATTACCACCACTAGAAAAAGACTGTGAATGCATATATGTGTAACTATTTAGCCGTTTTTGGCACCTTTTGCTAGACACAGTCCGTAAGAGAGAGACTCACTAGAAAAACGTACGATATTCGGTAAAAACGATAATATACCGAAAAGCGATAGTTGTCAAATTTGATTCATCTGATGAGTCCTTTTTGATGAGACTTGGTGCATCACCGCCTGCGAACTGTTTGATATATATTTGACAAGATGGTATAAACACTCTACTTTAACAGTCAGAACGACTGGACAATCACACCCAAGGAGCAGGTATGAAAAAATCCAAGAAAAAGGAATCACTGGTACTCGGCAAGGTACTGAAGAAAATGGCACCGCGGGTTGGTGCTCGAGTGGTACTTGAGCCGGAATGGGGTATCGTTGGCAGAATCATTTTTGCGAACGGCACCAACTCTCACTTCAGGTACAACACGCTCGATCTCAACCCCATGGGAGGTTCGGCAATCTCTCAGGACAAGGACTACAGCAACTTCTTTATGAAGCTTGATGGCTACCCTACCGTCCCGGGCAGCAAAACATTCTTCACCAAGTCGTGGGCAAAAGCAGTTGGCACACCGCGCCGCAGTATCGACGCCGCATACCGACACGCACGCAGCATTGGCTTCCCTGTTGTGGTTAAGCCAAACAGCGGCAGCCAAGGGGTCAGTGTCTGCATCGTGCGTACCCGGAACGAGTTCTATGCTGCGGTTCGTCGAGTGTTCAAGTCTGATCGCATTGTGCTGGTGCAAAAACCAGTAATGGGCAACGACTATCGCATTGTCGTCCTCGACAACAGGGTTATCTCGGCCTACAAACGAGAGCCGCTCAATGTTGTTGGTGACGGTCGGTCGTCGATTCGCGCGCTACTGAAAGCAAAGCAACGAGCCTTCGTTGCTTCAAGTCGAGACACTCGATTACGACTCGACGACCCGCGCATTGCAATGAAACTTCGCCACCAGAAGCTGACAATGCGCTCAATTCTTGCAAAGGACACCCGTGTGTTTCTCCTCGACAATGCAAATTTGTCGACTGGTGGAGACTCATTTGATGTTACCCGCATGGTGCACCCAGGATTCAAAAAAATCGCGATGCAACTGACCAAAGACATGGGGCTTCGCCTCTGCGGCGTTGATCTCATGATCTCAGGTGACATCAGTGAGAAACCAGGAGAATACTGGGTGCTCGAAATCAACTCTGCGCCAGGTCTTGATCACTATGTGAAAATGGGCAAAGCGCAAGAACGAGTTGTTGAGCAGCTGTATCTCGAGGTACTGCGTCACCTCGCCCGTCGCTCGCAGTAGCACTGCTACACCAGATGTTGTCATCTGGTGTTTTTATTTCTGGCGCTTTTTCTTTTTTGAAACATGCGCAAATACGTACGAGAAAATATCGAGTTCGGGCGACAACGCAAGTGGTATCGTCCTTTTTGAAGATCTTGGCGCAGTAAACAATACTGGAGCGCCGGAAATAACTGCAAGCGGACAGCGTTCATTCCCCTCACCCATAACCAACACTGCGGCGGCCGCAAGTGCGTCAGCGTGATTACTCTGCGTAACGCGGCTCGTTCGGCCAAATAAATCTTTTTTGCCAATGTAACTTTTGAGTGGCTCAAAACCTGCATAGCCCAGTGCGC
>CAZXUM010000008.1:0-13486 GCA_964644005.1 uncultured Candidatus Saccharibacteria bacterium | reverse complement strand
ATGGTCGGGATCTTTGTAATCATCGCGAGAACTGGTCACCGCATTATGCGCTAACCCGTCAAATCGAATACCGTCGTTTGAGTGGAGTGGGCCGAACACCTTTGTTCCCTCACCAAAGCGCATGACATCATTCGCAACCACAGCAAATTTTGCAAGCGATGGAATTGCCAATCGTGTTTCAATTGTTCGCGATGTTGTGCTGCCAGCAAGCGTCCCCTTTGAACGAATGGTTACAATTGTTGAACCGACAACTGGCGGTGTAATAGTCAGCTCGATGTCGCCAAAAAGTACTGCCGTCTTATCATAAAATGAAACATAGTACGGTCCGGTACTGGTTGCCGGCTGGCCATTTTTAAAATCTTGCGGTGCGTGCGCTAAGTGCCAGCGGTAATACTCAATACCGGCTTCTGCAAGGTGAATTGCCTGCTCGCGTTGCTCAACATGCATTGCATATTTGATGTTTGTAACCGCTGCACTGGTAATGCCCGTAATAATAACGAGCGCCACAGTCATAAATACCAGCACGCCAACCAGCATAAATCCTGAGTGCTGCTGGATATTCTTATGTGAAGAGCGAAGGTACATACTATTGATTATCCTTTAAATTACGGATCATTGCATAGGTAGTTACCACCACCGGCACCGGCGACTGATTCGGATCAACATCAAGCGTCAGTGTTGCTCTAATCAATCGAATACTAAGGAGCGACACGGGCATAGTGAGTGGTGACGAGGTACCGGTAAACGCTGCGGGATAGTAATCAAAAATTGGAGTTGATGTTGCCGCTCGAACGTTTGCGAGCAATATTGTTACTGATTCACTCGCAATATTGTAGACCACTGGATTACCTGTTGGTGCCACCACCCCTTTTTTGAGGGTGCGGGTTGGCGTATCCAGAAAGTAGCGTACGCGCTCTTTTTGACCGTCATTGTTGATATCGTTAAAAAACGTAATCGAACTTGTTGCTGCCGCTTCTATCGGGTACGCACCGTTACTCGCTGGCGACATCGAACGAATTTCTTTTGCAATCGTACGCACCATTTGCTCAGCATCGCGGTTTACATCAATGCTTGCTTGAAAAATACGGTTGTACGAAAAAGAATCTGATTGAAATTTTCCCCACGCAGCAACCAGCATAGAGGTAATCGCCACAACGATAATTATCTCTGCCAACGTAAAGCCTGTTGTTGAAGGATTACGCATACAATTAATTTGGGAGGAGGGTAATAATTTCATGGGTAGCATCAGACGAAATGGTCACTGGCTTTGTCTGAGAATCGAACCCTGACTTATCGACAGTGAGGGTATACGCACCAGTACTCAGTCCGGTAAACACAACTTGTCCCGGCGGCGCACAGTCTGAAGTATAGGTGACCGCTACACCCGAGAGGTTCGGTGTCACCGAGATATCTGCTGTTTGCAGACTCACCTTGTAACGCAGATATTGATTTCCACTGATACTTGCATGAATATTTTTATTAGTAACGGTATACCACGTTGCACTTGTGCCGTCTGGTCCAGTGAAATTCCATGTTGCGTTATCGTTGTTTGCCGCAAGCTGGAATCGAATGCTACCAGCTCCCGCAAGGACTGGCTGGTCTTCAGGTTGCCACACAATAGTGTAGAAATTGCTCGATGTTGCAGCATCGAACGTCGAAGAAATGAGTTCCCCGCTCGGCACGTAGACACCTGAAAAAAGTTTAAGCTGTATGTCACCTACAGGTGAAGCAACCTCAACGTTGCCATCAGAGCTCAGGTATTTTGTTGGATCAACAAACACATCTTGCGAGCCACCACCCGACCAATCAGTCTGACGAAAAGCACCACGCCCCGTTTGCAAGGTAAGGTCAGTTGATCCATCTGAGAGAGTCACCGCTGCATCAGAAATTGGCAAACCATTTTGATCTTTAACGGTTACCAAGAGTGTGCGGGGGTCGCGCGGTGCAAGCACGAGCTGTACTGCTTGGCTGCTATTCGGCGCGAGCGCGATCAAACTGAGTGGGTTGGTACCAATCAAGTCATAGGTATTACTCGTGAGTGTCATAAGGTACGAGTCCCACTCAAGCCCCGTAACCGAACGTGCGCCACTACTGTTCGTAGTGAAATTGGTTACCGGATATTTGTACACCGTTGGCGACGTACCGATTTCTTTTGTTCCTTGCAAAGTAAATGGCACGCTGGCAATAGGAGTGCACGAATCGTTAACACTAGTCACATCAATCGTACCTGTTTGATCAATTGCAAAACTAATTTGTGTTACCTGCTGCAGAGCAACTGTCGCACGTCGCTTTGACGGATTTGGATTTGCTGATGATGTTGCATGTGTTTCGTCGGTTGAGTAGCCGCTTTTGGTAACAATAACATTGTACGCCTCGGTTCCTGGGGGAACATCAACGAGCTGTAGCATCCCGCTTGCATTTGTCACGTCATTGATAACAATGTTTGGTGTTACTTTTATATTGCGCACTTCTACTTCTGCCCCCTGTACCGGCTGGCCATTTGCATCAAACACACGCACAAACAGTGCCCCGTTTGTCGATGCAGTCTCAAGATTTTTTGGTGCGACGTACGACATAACCTCCACCGGATTCTCAAGTGAACAGCTCGTACAGCTCACCTCAACTTGAACGAGTTTGTAATCAGCGGGGCTTAAATCGTTTGGACTGCCACCGATAGAACCATCAAATATGTCATCGATGTTACGTACGTAGCTGGTGACAGTAAAAAGAATGCCGTTACGTGTTGTTGTTGCTTCGTACGGAATGAAACCAACAGGGATACCATTCACAATACCAACATTGCTATACGACATGTTTCGAATGAGCTCTATGCGTTCGTTTGCTAACCCGAGCGCCGAAGTCTTAATTTTTGTATGCGAAATGAGTTTAAAAATATTTTGGTACGCGGTAATAGCTCCGGTCATCACAATAGTAAACACCGCAATGACAATGAGTGACTCGACGAGGGTAAATCCTGCGCGATTCTTTGACACGGTTCGAATAAAATTACAGATTATCTCCGAGTGAGTAAATAGGACCAATCATTGAGAGCGCAAAGAATCCAACAGCTGCGCCAATAACGATCATCAGGAACGGTTCAATAATTGTCGACATGTCTTTGGTTCGCTGATCGACCTCATTTTCATAGTAGGTTGCAACACTCATAAACATCTGTGAAAGTTGACCAGTCTCTTCTCCGACGCTTACCATTTCGGAAACAAAGGCTGGATAGAGGCGTTCGTTCTCAGAAAATACCACTGAAATTGGCTCACCCTTTTGAATACGTCGCTCGACTTCGGCAATCGTATCCTGATAGTAGGTATTTTGCAGTACCTCACGGGTAATTTGAGTGGCAATAAGCATATCGACACCAGCCGACAAGAGTGACGACATTGTTCGAGCGGTTCGCGCAGAGTTAATCTGCTTTACCAAGTTTCCAATGATTGGAATACGCAGGCGAACACCGTCGAGTAGTCGTTTACCACGCTTCGTGTGAGCCGAAAAATAAACGGCTGCTGCAAACGAGATTATGCCTACCAGGGACACCAGCATATTATCTTTGAGAAAGTCACTGAGACCGATAACAATACGAGTACTGAGCGGCAGCTCTACGTTGAGTTCGCGGAACGTGCTGGCAAGAGTTGGCACGATGTAGGTCAACATGAAAAAGGCGATTCCGCACATTGCGAGCAAAATAATTGACGGATACATCATGGCGCCGCGCACCTTCTTGGTGAGCAGGTACGAAGATTCCTGTTGATTTGCAATAACCTTGAGTGATTGCGCAAGCGAGCCGCTTTCCTCTCCGGCACGAACCATCGCGACAAACAGCGTCGAGAATGTTTGTGGAAACTGTGCGAGCGAATCACTGAGCGTCTTACCCGTTCCAATTGATTCAATTACTTTTCCCAAAATAACTTTCAGTTTTTTATTCTTCATTTGCTTCTCCATCACCGAAAGTGCACGGGTTACCGAGAGTCCCGCTTCAATCATTGCTCCCAAGTTTCGAGCAATAATAATTTTGTCGTGTGTTTTTATACCAAAAAAAGGCAATCGAATAGTAAATCGGTGCGCATGTTCATCAACAGGCACATAGGACACAAGCGTGTCGCCGCGACCTTTTATTAATTCGAAGAGTGCTGTTTTTGAGTCAGCCTCAAGATCAGCGGTGTACGTTTCACCACTCGTCTTTAACACTTTTACACGGAACTTCATCCCTCTATTATCGCACACTACACCAAACACACTGAGCGTCGATGTGGATTGAAGGGCTGCGGATTACTCAGTCACAACGCGAAGCACTTCTTCAATAGTAGTGAGGCCTTGAGCTGCACGATAAATACCGTCTTCAAGCATCGTGAGCATTCCCTCTTTGCGAGCTTGCTCTTCAATTTCTTTGGCAGTCTTTCCTTGCATAACCAACTCGCGAATAGTCGCAGTCATTTTGAGCACTTCATGAATAGCTAAGCGTCCCTTAAAGCCATCTTCTATCTCACTTGTTGGTTTTGGGCGAGCAAATTCAACTGTTTTCCAGGTAGCAGAGGCAGCAACAGCTTTTTCATCCTTCATAATTTTGAGCAACCGATCCATGTCGACTAATTTTTGTAGTTCGGCATACTCACCAGCACTCAGTGTGTACGATTCTTTTGTCGTTGTGAGTTTTCGCACCAAACGTTGACCAATAATGGTGTCGAGTGTTGAAACCAACAAAAATGGCTCCACTTTCATATCGAGCAAGCGTGGAAGAGCTCCTGCAGCAGAGTTTGTGTGGAGCGTTGAAAGCACCAAGTGACCAGTGAGCGCTGCATTCACGGCCAAACCAGCAGTTTCATTGTCACGAATTTCTCCCACCATAATAATGTCTGGATCCTGACGAACTAGTGAGCGCAGACCGTTGACGAATGAGAATCCAATTTCAGGCTTCACCTGTGTTTGGTTCACGCGCTTCATTTGATATTCGATTGGATCTTCGATAGTTGAAATGTTTACATCAGGCGTATTTAAAATATCCAAAATGGTATAGAGCGTGGTTGTTTTACCCGATCCGGTTGGACCAGTCGCCAAAATAAGGCCAGTTGCAAGCTTCGTTGCGCGATGAATGTGCTCAAGTCCTTCACCATGGAACCACAAATTCTCAAGGGTAAAGCCGGCAACCCCGTCGCGCAGCAAACGCATCACGATTTTTTCGCCGTAGTAGACCGGCAAAATCGATACGCGGAGCGACACTTTCTCTCCTCCCGCTTCTACCTTAAAGCGTCCGTCTTGCGGCAAACGCTTTTCATCGAGTTTCAAATTTGAGAGCACCTTAATACGAGCGCTAATTGAAGCTGCGGCTTGGCGCGGAAGAATCATTGCATCACGGAGCAAGCCGTCGATACGGTAGCGAACGAGCACTTCGTGTTCCATCGGCTCAATATGAATATCCGATGCATTCTGAATGATGGCGTGTTTGAGAAGGGTGTCGACAATTTTCACTACCGGCAAATCTTCAGCCATTTTCTTCAGATCAGTCTCTGAGGTTTTTTCATCACCGTCTTCAACAAGGGTGGTAAGCGTGCCAATTTCTTTTTGAATGATGTCGCCGAACTCAGCTTTCAAACTTTTTTGGTACTGCAACAACACTGATTTCATCGATTCAACATCCGTGAGACGAGGTAAAATGCGCAGGCTGGTTTTTTTGCTCACAAAGTCGATTGCACTCAGATCCTGGGTATCGAGCATGGCCACTTCGAGCGAATTGGCATTTTTACGGTACGCCACAATGTTATGGGTACGAGCAATCGGTTCCGGAATAAGCGAGAGCACTTCAAATTCGATTTTCTGATCCTTCAAGTACACAAAAGGGATACCGAGAATGTACCCGTGCACACGGCGCAAGTCATCGTCAGAAATTTTTCCCTCATTCACCAGCACACGGCCGACATTTGTTTTTTTGCTCTTTGCTGTTTTTTCTGCAGCGTCAATATCGGCGAGAGTTACCAATCCGGAGTCGAGCATAAACTCTCTGAGTTGAATTTCTTGTACACGCATACAGTAATTATAGCAGAGGTGGAGAATATTTGACTCACAACAACTTTCTTGTATACTACAGAAGTGTCAGTTCGCCCCCAGGCGGACTTATTTTTTACCCAAATTACCAAATCACATATGTTATTCGACCTCAAAGTCATCAATTCGGTGCTCGGTCAGCTTGAAGAAGAGCGCGGTATCCCTCGAGAAAAGGTTCTTGAGGCTATTTCGTCAGCTCTCGCAACGGCGTACAACAAAGAGTACGGAAAGCGTGGACGCATTGTTCGTGCCACTTTCGATATCAACACCGGTAAAACTGAGTTCTACCAGGTGAAAGAAGTTGTCGACAAAACCGAAGTGGTCATGGAAGACGAAGAAAAGACTGGCGATGACGATCTGCGCATCCGCTTCAACCCTGAGCGCCACATGCTTATGGAAGACGCAACAATCATCAAAAAAGATGCCGAGGTTGGAAGCGAAATCATTTTCCCGCTTGAGCACAAGGATGACTTCGGTCGCATTGCATCACAAACTGCAAAGCAGGTGATCATGCAAAAAATCCGTGAAGCAGAGCGCGTCTCAGTGCTCGGCGAATTCGAAAAGCGCGAAGGTGAGATTGTCACTGGCACCGTGCAGCGCATCGAACGCGGAAATATTTTTGTTGATTTGGGCCGAACAGTCGGTATTCTCCCGTACGAAGAGCAAATTCCTGGGGAACGCTACCGCCAAGGCGAACGCGTTCGTGCATACCTCTTCCGCGTTGATGAAAACGTACGCGGTGTGTTTCTGCGTCTCTCTCGCTCACACCCTCGTTTCATTGAAGAACTCTTTAAAATGGAATCGCCAGAAGTGGCGAACGCAACGGTTGAAATCAAAGGTGTTGCTCGCGAAGCTGGTTCACGAACCAAAATTGCAGTGGCATCAAAAGATGAACACGTTGATCCTGTTGGCTCAATGGTTGGCCAGCGAGGCGTTCGCGTGAGCACCGTGATGAGCGAGCTCGGTGGTGAAAAAATTGATATTATTGAATGGTCAGAGGATCCAAAGCGATACATTGAAGAAGCCATTTCTCCCGCATGTGCAGTGAGCGTTTCAATTAACGAAACTGAGCACAAAGCAACGGTCACCGTAACTGAAGACCAGCAATCACTGGCTATTGGTAAAGGTGGGCAGAACGTACGCCTAGCTGCAAAACTCACTGGCTGGAAAATCGATATCACTTCAGCAGATGGTGAAGCCCTTGCAACCGCTACTGCTCCTGCGGTAGCACCAGAGGGAACTTCTGCAACAGCCCCAGAAAAAACCGACACTCCGACAGAAACTCCAACAGAATCAAAAGAGTAATAACACATAACGTATACACTATGTCTATGAACCTTTGGCACGATGTCTCGCTCGGCGACAATGTTCCTGAAGAATTTAATGTCATCATTGAAATTCCAAAAGGATCAAACAATAAGTACGAGATCGACAAAAAAACTGGCCTCATCAAACTCGATCGCGCAAATTATTCATCAGCAGCGTACCCATTCGACTACGGCTTTGCTCCACAAACACTGTGGGAAGATGGCGACGCGCTCGATGTACTCGTTCTCACTACCTACCCCCTGCAGGTTGGCGTGCTCGTTAACGTCCGCCCTGTTGCAGTTATGGAAATGATCGACTCAGGCGAATCAGACTACAAAGTTATTGCCGTGCCTGTCGATGACAAACGCTGGGAAGATGTGAAAGACGTAAAAGATCTCAACCAGCACATGCTCAAAGAGTTCATCCACTTCTTTGAAACCTACAAAACACTTAAAGGGAGAGGCGATATCGTAAGTATCAACGATGTTAAGGGAAAGAAAGAAGCAATCGACACAGTGAAAAAATCAATCGACATCTACAAAACCAAATTTTCTAAATAACAATGACGTCACAGGTAACCAAAAAAACCGGTGGATCAATTGAGATCACCGCAACCATTCCGTACGAACGTATTACAAAAGAGCGCCCAAAAGCACTTAAATACTTTCAGGAATCAATCAATATTGACGGCTTTCGTAAGGGCCACATTCCTGAGAAAGTGCTGGTAGAACGCGTGGGCGAAATGAACATTATCGAAGAAGCGTTAAACGAAGTACTCCCTGCAGTTGTTACTGAGCTCTTTGTTGAACACAAAGTAGCGAGCATTGGCCGCCCTGATATTGCCGTCACAAAAATGGCACTCGGTAGTGATGTTGAAATTAAGGTCACCAGTGCGGTCTACCCAGAAATCACGAAGTTGCCGAACTACACAGCTATTGCCAAGGCTATTTACGGTGCACCAGAAGAAACGCTCGCGGTAACTAACGAAGACGTCGAGAAGCTCCTCACTGAGGTGCGTACGATGAAAGCTAGCAAAGACAGCGGCGCTGCGCCAACTGATGATGTTCCCCTTCCAGAACTGACCGATGCCCTCGTGCAAGGACTTGGTCCATACAAAACAGTTGAGGAATTCAAAACAAAAGCGCGCGAAAACATTCTCGAGGAAAAGAAATTAAAAGCGACGCAAAAAAAGCGCGCAGACATGATTGAAAAAATCATTGCTGAAACTGAAGTCGAGGTTCCTGAAATTTTGATCACCTACGAACTCGACCGTATGTTTGCTCGTCTCACCGACGACATTGCTCGTTTCAACATGAAAGTTGAAGATTACTTAACACACATCAAAAAAACCAAAGAGGAGATGCAGGCTGATTGGCGCGATGACGCTCGCAAGAACGTTGTGACACAGCTTGTGCTGAGTGAAATTTCAAAAAAAGAAATTGTTGTCGCATCAAAAGAAGACGTGGAACGAGAAACCCAAGCAGTACTCACTCACCATAAAGAAGCGCTCCCCGATCGCGTTCGTGCCTACGTTGATTTAATGCTCACAAACGAGAAGGTGTTTGCATTCCTTGAGAACGGGAAGAAATAAAAAAAACCGGGGATCAATAACATGATCCCCGGTTGCGTATCTGCACGTCATTCATGAACTGGTCGTTAGCTTCGAGCAGAAGCACGACGCAGTCTACGAGCGACGATCATGGCGATAATTCCAAGAATGATCACCACCATGCCGTAACTCATTTGAATGTTCACCCAGCATGCATCGAATTTGAAGTCGACGAAATTTCGGGTGATAAACTGAAACACTGAAGTTGTGGTGATGGTATTCAACGGTCACCTCCTTCGTGCCTGAGTCCGTCAAACTTGCCGCTCGACGAACCAGCGCCAGCACGTTCGCTGTAGCCAGACCCGTCGTACATACCACGACGCGGATCACCAAGATCCCCTTTCCCAACTCGGTTGGGGTAGAAGAGTTTACCGCCGGTTGCGGCCGACACGCTCACCTCGCAGCCAGTGCAGATGAGCACAAGCACCGCGAGAACGAATACGAAACGAACTACGACTCTCATGTTGCTCCTTTCACGGCGAGAATCGTTCTATACTATATTAACATACTATACTATATTTGTCAAATATTAGCACTTGATGAGGCGCTCGCCACCGCCACAATTGCCGCCGTCTCTGCTTTCAAATTTTGTACACCGAGCGAGACACTTGGAATTTTTTTGCTTTCAAATATCGCACACTCTGCATCCGACCAGCCTCCCTCAGGTCCAATAAAAAGCGCCACTGGTTCTTGTGATTGATCAATGGTAGTGTTTCCATCTTTTTTACACACAAACCTTTTCATTGACTCAGTCTCTGCGAGTGCGTCTTCAAGCGAGACTGGTTCATTCACTGTCGGAATACTCCTCCGCTCACTCTGTTCACTCGCCTCGATCACAATGGCAGTGAGCCGTTCAATGTGTACATCTTTTTTAATCGTGCGGTCGGTAATGATCGGAATAATTTTTGAAACCCCAAGTTCGGTACACTTTTCTGCTAACCACTCAAACGTGTCTTTCTTAACGATCGACGCATACAACCATACTTCGCGTGGCAATACCCAACCATGCGGAAGAGTTTCAAGCACAGTGAGCTCGGCTTTTTCTTTGGTGAGCACATCGATACGCGCTCGCACCTCATGAAGATTTCCGTCGAAAAGACGCACTTCATCACCCGCAGCGTAGCGAAAGACGTGCTTCCATTGGTGAATCAGTGCAGCTGTCACTACAGAGAATGACCCTGACGTACGGAGCTGTTTGTGGCTATAAAATCGATGTAATCGCATGGCCGTAGTATATAGTACACCGCCGCCACAGTGCTATTATTTGACATGATTAAATAATAGTGTTATTATTGAAATAGGAGTGGCATGTCGCCGCTTTGTTCACCAAAGGAGTTAGTATGTTCCATGACCGAAAAGCGCCGGGCTCATACGGTGCCCGAGTCCTGGTTGTCCAACCAAACGACACAGATGCCGACGTCGTCATTGCGTACGCACGTACGAGGCACTGCACACGAAAAATTGGAGAAATCGAGACGTTCTACGTCTCCGTCCAGAACGACTCAAATCTGGAAAAACGCGGAGCAATCACCCCAATGTCCGAGAGCGAACTTCGAATACTGGTGGCCACACCGCGCGTATCACTGTATGGCCCAGAGCCTACACCCCAACTGACATAAGCCAGAAGCCCGCCCGACAGGAACCATTTTGGGTCCTCGTTGCGGCGGTTTTTTATACATAATAATAGAAGGGTGATAGAAGCCGATTTTATGGTATAGTGACGCCACCCTTAATTCAAAATAAATTCAAAAACATGTTAGTACCAATGGTAATTGAAAAATCACCACAAGGAGAACGTGCATACGATATCTATTCCCGCCTACTCAAAGATCGTATCATTTTCCTCGGTGGCCCGATCGACGACACTGTCGCAAACGTAGTTATCGCCCAGTTATTGTTCCTTCAGTCTGAGGATCAAAAGAAAGACATCTTCATGTACATCAACTCGCCCGGCGGATCAGTAACGGCAGCAATGGCAATTCTCGACACCATGAACCACGTGCAACCCGACATTGCGACGTTCTGCGTCGGCATTGCAGCATCAGCAGGAGCGATTTTGCTTTCATCAGGAAAAAAGGGAAAGCGTGTTGCTCTCCCCAATTCAGAAATTATGATCCACCAGCCATGGGGTGGTGCTGAAGGTCGTGCGTCAGATATTGAAATTACTGCAAAGCAAATTATCAAAACGCGCGAGCGCCTCAACAAAATTCTTGCTCAAAACACCGGCCAGACAGTGGCACGTATCGAAAAAGATGTTGATCGCGACTACTTCATGACAGCCGAGGAAGCGAAGAAATACGGTATTATCGATAAAATTCTCTAATATGAACGATAGTATTTTAGTCGCACTCGCCTTCCTCGGGGCGATTGTCGGCGCTGTATTCGGATACTTTGCTCGCATTGCGCTCACCCTTGGAAAAAAGGGCTCTATTGAGCTGCAGATTAAGCAAATGATGCTCGAGGCTCGCGAAGAAGCTACCAAAATTGTCACCGAAGGAGAACGAAAATCTGAGGAGCTCATGAAAGCTGCTCGATCAGATGTAAAGGAGCGCGAAGACAAAATTAAAAAAACTGAAGAGCGATTAGTCAAAAAGGAAGAGTTCCTCGACAAGCGTCAATCAGACATTGATACTGACGTTGAAGATTTAAAGCAGAAAGTTGCTGAAATCAAAACAATCAAGGAACGCGTCGACGGGTTGGCGGCTGAGCGTGAAAAAGCTCTCGAGAAAACTGCCTCACTCACCCGCGAAGACGCGAAAACTGAACTACTCACGACTGTTGAGCGAGAACACGGCGAAGATGTGCTCATTCGTTTGCAGAAACTTGAAATGACTGGCGCAGAAAAGCTCGAGCAAAAGGCGCGCGAAATTCTCACCACAACCATTCAGCGTCTCGGAAACTCAGTGGCGTCTGATGTGATGTCGACAACTGTTGAAATTCCAAGCGAAGATGTAAAAGGAAAAATTATCGGCAAAGAAGGTCGCAACATTAAGGCGTTCGAACGTGCAACAGGTGTTGAAGTCGTTGTCGACGATACACCTGGCACCATTATGCTCTCATCATTCAATCCAGTACGACGCCAAATTGCACGAATCGCCCTTGAAAAACTCGTTGCCGACGGCCGTATTCAGCCAGCGCGCATCGAAGAATTTGTAAAAAAAGCTGAAGAAGAAGCGAACCGTATGATTAAGGAAAAGGGTGAAGCTGCAGTATACGAATGCGGACTCTACAACCTCGATCCACATTTGGTCCTTATTCTTGGACGTCTCTATTTCCGCACAAGCTACGGACAGAACGTGCTGCAACACTCAATTGAAGTTGCCCACATTGCCGGCATGCTCGCAACAGAGCTCGGTGCAAATGTCCAAATTGCTAAGGCAGGAGCTCTGCTCCACGACATCGGCAAAGCGCTCGACCACGAAGTGCAGGGTACGCACGTCGAAATCGGCAGACGCATTCTCCAAAAATTCAATGTGAACGAAGAGGTGATCAAAGCAATGCAAGCCCATCACAACGAGTACCCATTTGAGACGCTCGAATCGATTATTGTCCAAACAGCTGACGCTATTTCAGGCAGTCGCCCGGGCGCTCGTCGCGACAGTATCGAAAATTACATCAAACGCCTTGAGGACCTTGAAGGAATCGCTAATTCATTCCCTGGTATTGAGAAGTCATACGCTATTGCCGCAGGACGCGAGATCCGTGTGTTCGTAAAGCCTGAAATGGTGAGCGATCTTGAGGCGGTACAGCTTGCCCGCAGTATTGCAGGTCGTATTGAACAGGAGCTTAAGTATCCTGGTGAAATCAAAGTGGCAGTTATTCGCGAAAATCGCACCATTGATTTTGCACGTTAGATCCTATTGCGCCAAAAACGGCCTAAGATATAATGATTTATGAGAACGTTATTATCAGTAACGATTAAAGTATGAATAAAGCAGGCCTCGTCGATGCAGTACACGGCAAACTCAACGGTACGAAAGTACAAGCTGAGGAAGTAGTGAATACTCTATTCGACAGTATCGTCGGCTCACTCAAAACAGGCGACGAAGTTTCTATTGCAGGCGTCGGTATCTTCTCAGTGAAGACACGCGCTGCTCGCACCGCTCGCAACCCTCGCACTGGTGAAATGGTAAACGTACCATCAATGAAAGTGCCAAAGTTCCGTGCTGCGAAGGCTCTGAAGGATGCTGTTAGATAGTTGGTAGCGCTTCCTGCGCGTCACCTATATTAAACAGGAACAAAAACCCGGGATATCCCGGGTTTTTGTTTTGCACGATACGCTCTCCTACTTCCCCGAATGTCTCGTCGCCTCCTCTAACTCTTTATGCATCTGCTCCATCTCTCGCATGTTCTGCGTTCGCTGTTGTTCGAGGTGATTAATTTCCTGTTGAGCTTTCTTTAGTTCAGATTCTGCTTTCGCCAGTGTCTGCTTAATTTTATCTACTTCCTGCTCGTGGCGACGCTCCTCATCCTTGCGTCGCTTCAGATCCAATTCTTCACGTGCGATGGTTGATTTAAGTG
>CAZXUM010000007.1:0-14026 GCA_964644005.1 uncultured Candidatus Saccharibacteria bacterium | reverse complement strand
AGTCATAATAATAATAGTATTTTTGAAGTTCACTTTGCGGCCTTTTGCGTCAGTAAGGTGGCCGTTGTCCAGCACTTGGAGAAGTAAGTTGAATACTTCTGGGTGGGCTTTCTCAATTTCATCAAAAAGAATAACCGAGTACGGTCGATGACGTACCATTTCTGTAAACGAACCTCCCTCTTCGTGGCCAACATATCCTGGCGGTGAACCAATCAATTTTGAAATAGAGTGTCGCTCCATGAGTTCAGACATATCGACTCGAATGAGCGCTTTTTCATCGTCAAACATAAATTCAGCGAGTGCTTTGGTGAGCTCGGTTTTACCAACACCTGTTGGTCCAAGGAAAATGAATGAACCAATAGGACGATTTGGATCGGAGATGCCGACACGTGAGCGTTTGACCGCATCAGAAATACGCTTTACCGCATCTTCTTGCCCGACAACACGCTTGGTGAGCGCTTCTTCCATGCGAACTAATTTTTCTGCTTCGCCCTCGAGCATGCGCGACACCGGAATACCGGTCCACTTCGATACAATGTGGGCAATGTCTTCTTCGGTGATTTCTTCCTTCAAGATACGCCGTGACACCTGCAATTTTTTGAGTCGTTTTACTGCCGCTTCAAGTTCTTTTTCTTGTTGTGGAATTCGGCCGTAACGAATTTCTGCTGCTTTTGCAAGATCAACACGCGCCTCTGCCGCCTCAGCATCGAGTCGAAGTGTTTCGAGAGCTTTTTTGACACTCTTAATAGTAGTGAGCGTTTCTTTTTCGTTTTTCCACTTGAGTTCGAGTTCGTGGGTTTGTTCTTTAAAATCGGCAATAGCGCGTTCGATTTCCTTCACACGTTCTTTTGCTGTTTTGGTGGTTTCTTTTTTAAGTGCCTCGCGTTCGATTTCGAGACGCATCACTTTGTTGTGTGTGTCCTGCAACACCGGCGGCATATTTTCGAGCAAAATTTTAAGGTACGACGCAGATTCGTCGATGAGGTCGACTGCTTTATCGGGCAAAAAGCGATCGGTGATATAGCGACTTGAGAGATTTACCGCAGCAACAATAGCATCGTCAGTAATGCGTACACCGTGGTAGAGCTCATATTTTTCTTTGAGGCCACGCAAAATCGCGACGGCATCTTCAACTGAAGGCTCTTGCACGTACACCGGTTGAAAGCGGCGTGTGAGAGCGGGATCCTTTTCGATATGTTTTTGGTATTCACGGAGCGTTGTTGCACCAATAGCGCGGAGTTCGCCGCGTGAGAGCGCAGGCTTGAGCATGTTTGATGCATCAAGCGAACCTTCAGCCGCACCGGCGCCGACAATAGTATGAATTTCGTCGATGAAAAGAATGATCTTCCCCTCTGAGCGTTCGATTTCCTTTAAAATATTTTTGAGGCGTTCTTCAAATTCACCACGATATTTTGTACCCGCAACGAGCATACCGAGATCGAGTGACACTAATTCTTTATCACGAAGGGATTCGGGCACATCGCCACTGGCAATTTTTACCGCAAGGCCTTCAACGATTGCGGTTTTTCCTACGCCTGCTTCACCAATCAAAATAGGATTGTTTTTTGTACGCCGCGACAAAATTTGTATGATACGTGTAATTTCGGTGTCACGTCCAATGACTGGATCAAGTTTATTTTCTTTTGCGAGCCTCGTGAGACTGCGAGTGTACTTCACAATCGCTTTCATTTTTTTTCCTGCCTGCGGTTCGGTCGTTTTGGTTGTGCGCAATTCTTCGAGCACTCGAAGAAGAACCGCGCGATCGAGCTTAAATCGAACGAGCACGTCTTTTGCGTGCGATTGCACATCGAGCAGCGCAATGAAGAGGTGCTCTGTTGAAACAAATTGGTCGGTGAGTTCTCGGGCAACACGCATTGAACCTTCGAGTACCTGTGCTAATTCTGGCGTGAGGTACATTTGATACGACGGCGCAACCGTTGCAGCGCCTTCGGGAGTCTCCATTGTTTCGAGGAGCGTGTCGGTGAGCAAAATAGTATCGATATCCAGCTTATCCAAAATTGATCCCACCATGCTGTCTTCTTGTGTCACCAGCGCAACAAGCATATGCATTGGATTCACGTGGTTTTGGCCACGCTCAATAGCGAGCTCGTGTGCTCGGCGGATTGCTTCCTTGGCTTTGGTTGTAAAGTTTTGAATTGGAGGCATATTGTTAGTGCTTTTCAAGCATATTCTTCACCATTTTTAACAAAAAGTCAACGTCTTGGCGTGTTGTGGTTAAGCCAAAAGTGAACCGTAACGAGCTATTGCCACACTGTTTTTTTTCTGCACCGAGCGACTCAATAACATATGACGTTGTTGAGTCACCAACATACTTGCACGAGGTCATCGATGAGCACGCAATTCCTTTTTGATCGAGCATAACGACAGCAAATTCAGCGTCGAGTCCGTCAATGCATACATTTACGTTATTTGGCAATCGATGCACAGCATCTCCATTCAGTGAGACGCGTGGTGACAACGCCTGTAGTGCAGCGATTGCAGAGTCACGAAGTGGCACTAGACGTTTTGACTCTGCACTACTCTGTGCACGCACCAGTGTGAGCGCGGTAGCAAAGCCAACAATGAGGGGTACGTTTTCTGTACCGGCGCGTCTACCTTTTTCTTGGCCACCACCAACAATGAGCGGATCGAGTACGACTCGCTGATGGACATAGAGAATCCCAACCCCTTTTGGTCCGTATATTTTTGAACCATCAAGAGTGAGCATGTCGACACCAAGTGAATTAACTGCAAGCGACTCATAACATGCTGCCTGGCTGGCGTCGGTATACACATATGGATACGGACTGTTATTTTTTTGACGGTACGCTGCAACAACGTGAGCAATTTCACGAATAGGCTGGATGGTGCCGATTTCGTTATTTGCGTACATGACCGCAACAAGTACCGTTTGTGGTGTGAGAGCTTTTTCAACTGCTCCTGCAGAAACAATTCCCCGGGCGTTTGGTGCAATGTAGGTTACGCGTACGCCGTACTGCTCAAGTTTTTTACACGTTTCAATAACTGCAGGATGCTCAAACAGTGTGGTAACAATATGAGGCTCACGAATTGTGTTGCGCGCAGCAACAGCAGCACCAGTGATAGCCATATTTACTGATTCAGTACCACCGCTGGTAAACACAATGGTGTCGGCTTTTGTATTAAGTTCTTTTGCCACAGCCTGTCTGGCACGAGAAACAACCTGGTGGGCGTGAACCCCTTCACTATATAACGCTGATGGGTTGTGAAATGTTACAGAAAAATACGGCAGCATTGCTGCTACCACACGTGGATCAGCGGGCGTTGTGGCTGAAAAATCAAGGAAAACCCGTCTTTTTTTGAAGAATGTGAAGGCCATGCAGGCTCATACTAGCGCACGATACGCTTTTGCAAAAGTCCAGAGTCGTGGTAGGCTGGCTCTGTTAAATGATATGTTCTTTAGTACTCTTTCATCATTTTTTAATACCGCGCCACTAACAACCTGGATTCTGATTGGACTCGGGCTCGTTGTTATCGTCTGTCTCATATTAATCGGCGTATTGCACAACCGCATTCGACGACTCTTAGGAACAAACGCAACAACTATCGAGGAACACCTCGCAGAGCTCCGGGCAGCGCAAAAAACTATCCAGCAGTTCAATCGGCACGTTGAAGAACATCTCGTATTGGTTGAGAAACGCTTACGGAACAGCGTCCAAGCAGTTGAAACAGTTCGATTCAACGCATTTAAGGGCGATGGCACTGGCGGCGGACAGAGTTTTGCAACAACCCTTCTCACCGAGGAAGGTAATGGCGTCGTCATATCAAGTATGTACGCACGAGATCACGTCAGCATATTTGCAAAACCAATTCAAGGACTTAAACCATCATTCGAATTATCTACCGAAGAAAAAATCTCGTTTGATACCGCACAGAAAAAAGTTGCTTCGTTGACCTCATAAGACGCATCAATAACATGAACCGCCATGCCAACAACATCACACAATTCAATACCCCGCCCGCCGGTTGTTGCAGTTATGGGGCACATCGACCACGGTAAATCGTCGCTCCTCGACCGTATCCGCACTTCAAATAGCGTTGCCGGAGAAATTGGTGGCATTACGCAAAAGATGTCAGCCTACGAGGTTACGCACAAAAATGAAAGGGGCGAGTCGCGACGTATCACCTTTCTCGATACTCCTGGCCACGAAGCGTTTAATGCTATCCGCTCGCACGGAGCAAAAGTTGCAGATATTGCGATTCTTGTTGTTTCTGGTGAAGAGGGTGTGAAGCCGCAAACTGTTGAGGCATACAAAACAATTACAGACGCGGGTCTACCATTTATTGTTGCCATTACTAAAATGGACAAGGCCGAGGCAAGTGTCGAACGTACACAGCAGCTTCTCGCAGAACATGAAATCTACGTTGAAGGCTACGGTGGTGACGCTCCCTTTGTTGGCGTATCAGCAAAAACAGGTGCTGGGGTAAATGACCTGCTCGATATGATTATACTTGTTTCAGAATTGCAGAACCTTATCGGCACAACAAATGTGCCAGCTGAAGGTATCATTATTGAGTCAATACTCGACAAGCGAAGAGGTATTGCTTCTACACTCATTGTTAAAAACGGCACACTCACCCAAGGCCAAACACTAGTTGCCGGCACCGCAATTGCTCCGGGACGCATCATGGAAGATTTTCTCGGCAACAACATTACCACAGCAACGTTCTCAAGCCCGGTGCGCATTATTGGCTGGTCGGAACTTCCGCCACTCGGTGCAACAATTCGTATCTTTGGATCAAAGAAAGAAGCTGAGGTGTTTGTTGCTACAGAACGACTACGCATACACCATGGAACTAGTGCAATACCTGCCGAGGAGATAGCTGCTGACACCGTCCACATCCCACTCATCCTAAAAGCGAACGTTTCAGGAGGTCTTGAAGCTATTCATCACGAGCTTGCAAAAATTAGTATTGAACGCGTCCACATAAAAATTGTCCACGAATCAATCGGTGACATTTCTGAAGCTGATGTAAAACGAGCAGTAGCAACTCCGGACGGCATCATCGTTGGATTTGCGACCCGTATTGACCCTCTAGCACAGAGCACTGCAGAACGCCAAGGAACGCCGATCCACACTTTTGATATTATTTATAAACTCTCAGACTTTGTACGCGAGGTTGCCCAAAAACGCCGTCCACTGATGCAGGTTGACGAGAGTATCGGTACCGCAAAAATTCTCAAAATATTTAGCCACAACCGTGACAAGCACATTGTCGGTGGAAAAGTAGAGACTGGTTCAGTTAAAGTTGGTAGCGAGATTAAAATCATCCGCCGATTAGCAGACATTGGCCGCGGACGTATTCGCGAACTCCAGCAGCAAAAAGATAAGGCGACCGAAATCACCGAAGGTCATGAGTTTGGCACCATGATCGAGTCGAAGATTGAAATCGCTGTTGGTGACCGCATTGAATGTTTTACTGTCGTTGAAAAGCAATAACATGCACAAGTCACCACACAAACGAGAGCGATTAACGGAACTCTTGCGCGAACGGGCGTCGCAATTTGTGAACCTCAATTCAAACCGCTTTTCACTTATCACCGTAACGAATGTATCACTCTCTGATAACAAGAAATATGCTACAATCCTCGTCACTGTACTGCCGGACGCAAAACAGGAAGAGGCACTCGCCTTTTTAGTCCGTCAGACCGGTGAGTTCGTTGAACACCTCCGCACAAACCTAAACCTCGGCATGATTCCATTCATTAAGTTTGCGCTCGACAAAGGTGAAAAGAACCGTCAACGAATCGACGAAATTACAATGGCGTAGTGGCGAAGTTGGTTAACGCGGAAGTCTGCAAAACTTCTATGCGCCGGTTCGATCCCGGCCTACGCCTCCACTGGGGTTGAATAGTTACTATCAAAGTTACACATTAAAGTGTAGACTTTTTAAAGAAGGGCTTCGGTTACACCGAGCTTGAAATACGAAAAAATGCCGAGATGGCGGAATTGGTATACGCGCAACACTTAAAATGTTGTGAGCTTTAAACGCTCATGTGGGTTCGATCCCCACTCTCGGCACCTGATAGACACTTAGTAAGAATCGGTTGTGGTGTTACCCCGGGCCAGGCGCACCGTAGTTGATGAAGTTAAAACCTGGCACTATTTCAGTGCTTGGTGATGAGAGTCCAAGCTGATCTTCGAGGAAATTAGTTAGGCCCCACAAGCTGACAATCACAAAGAATACCAGAATACCGCCTATCATACGTCGAGTTGCTTCTTTTCGAGAATCATCACTATCTGAGCGATAGAGATATCCGATCAAACCCCAGAAAAACACAATGAGCGCGAGGGTAATGGTAATTGGAACAACAAAGTTAAGGATCTCGCCAATTGCTTTTACAAGTGTTTTAAGCTCGGCGAGATCTGCGGCCGCCGAAACAAACTGTGGGGCAGCAATAAGCAGGAGTACGCCGTAGAGCACACCGCCAGTAATTATTTTTTTCATACAAATACATTATCCCTCGCCCAGCCGCTGAGTAAAGCATCCGAAAACGTTAGTGGGGATAAGTATATTTTCTTTATTTAATGCTCATTCCGTGGTATATATTTTTAATCCGCCCATAGCTCAGTTGGTAGAGCATCCGCCTCTTAAGCGGTTGGTCGTAGGTTCGATTCCTACTGGGCGGACACGCAACGATGAATACGATATAGTAACACTCTGGGCGAGTGGCGGAATTGGTATACGCACCAGTCTTAGGAACTGGCGGAGCAATCCATGGGAGTTCGACTCTCCCCTCGCCCACACTAAGCGCAAGCACCAGATGTACTTGCTTTTTTTGTATTATGTGATATAGTTTTTTCAGTTGTTTCGCGTTCTTTTCATGACCCAACACATACACGGAGGACACTATGTCCATAGTCTTACTCACGCTTTTTGTCGTCACGTCACTTGTTGTGACCTGCGTCCTAGCGTTTGGGATTTACTTTGCTACCCTGGTGTTAACCAAGGAAAGCGAATTCATCAGTGCAACAGCGTCGACCAACGAAGTGCTCGTCATCGATATCGGCGACAGCTTCAAGTGGATCGCTCCACTCTTCTCAGATGAGTACTACGTCAACCGGACTGATTGGCTAGTGTACGAAATTCCTGAGGCTGATCGAAAAAACCCTGTAAAACTTGCAGCGTTTAAAGATGGGTATCGTGGATTTTGGGACACACTGCTCATGCCCTTCGGCGCAGTACACATCGGATTGTGGAATCGCATTATTGGCGTAAAGATTCATCGAATCCCTATCGTCAAACAACGCCTCCTCGATCAGCAGGGCTTTGATCCCATGCGAGAAGACCTCAGTCTCATTATCAAAGTCGACGATGAGACGACGGTTAAGTCGTTGCGGATTATTGTCCAACCGCCAGTGCTCGCTACGGCAATTCCCCTTGAAGACGGCAGTTTTATCGACGTGATTTTTGCGCCGATACTGCGTCTCGTTGATCCACGACACGTCGTATACAACCTGAAGGGTAAATATCTTCCGGAAGTAGCCGAGGTGCTCAGTGGTACATACGCAACGATCATTAATGATCCTGGCATGTATCCTGAGGGAACAAAAACAGGTGGCCGGCCGATCCTTGATTTCAAGGCGTTGTCTAAGAAGATGCAGAGACCCGATACCAAAGATGATACGGACACCGAAGATGCTGGCGGGGATTTACCAGTCCTCAGCACATGGGTTCCCAACCTGAATGATGCCCTCGTGCTTCCGCGTAGCTTAGGCTCACTACTCGCAAAAGAGCTACGAAAGAAAGTTCGTGCGGGCCGTCGCAATATTGTGACCGTGTCCGGCTACGATATTAACGCGGTCTTCATCAGTCACATCGGACCCAACAAAAATTCACGCCCCATTGTTGAGGCACTGCAGCGAGTTATCTCTGCAGAGTTCACCAAGATGGAACAGGTCGAGTTGGGTCAGGCTGACATCATCAAAAACGAGCAGCGGTTTGCAACACTGGTTAAATTCAGATCAGCCGGTTTGCAAGAGTTGCTCATTGAGGAGATACGTCTCCAGATGACTAAGGCGCAGGCAGACATTGCGAGAGGTCTTCCGAGTGGCAGTACGTTGGTGCTTACCACTCCGCAACAAGGGTTCGTATCGTCACTTGCAGTCGCAGATACACACAGACGGCCCGAACCGCTTTCCCTTGTTCCTAATGATCCGCAGGATCCTACGCAACGAGTGCAAGTGCGGCGAGTTGAAGATCCGCCGCGGTAACACAATCAAGGCATTTCGCTCACGCGGGTGCCTTGACTTTTTATATAAAAGTGATACAATACCAGCAAACGTTCCTTCACAAACACACACTTAACGGAGGCATCACATGAAACCTCGTCTACAGATTCAGGCGGGTATCGCTTGGCTCAGAGCTCAATCGAAATTGACCCTGGTACTAATTGTTAGTGTGGTGAGCCTCGTGTTCATCACACTCTTTGCAGTCACCATTGGCTACACATACGGAATAGCAGTTCTCGGAACTGTTGTTGCAGTATGCGCTTTCATTCTCATACTGATTGCTGGCGGACTAGTAATCGGCAGCCGCACCTGGAAAAAAGTCCAGATGCGGCAGGAGCGTGAGCAGCTAGAGAGTGAACGACACGGTCGCGAGCAGCGCGGACAACCAGGAGTCCGGCAGCCCGAAAAACCACCGGAAAACATTCCGTTAAAAAACCGTCTGTTGGGTTGGCTCGGGTGGTCGTTGGCAGTGCTTGCTGCAGTAATGGTCTTAATGGCCATTTTTACCGAACATCTGGCTCCTGTATGGGACGCGTTCGGGTGGAAGCAAAAGAAGTTGTCATACGCCTTTAACTGGTGGTACTTCTTCATTTGCTTTCTCATCATTGTGCGAGCGCTTGCAGTAGGGTGGGACCGACTCCGGTGGACTGCATTCCTCATTTTTGTAACCGGAATCTACATCCTCCTTACCTTCAGCCCTGGTGGTGTATCGAAGAGGAACGTTCCGTTTCCAACCGTCGAAGCGGAGATTGCTGCGCGACGAGAAGCACACGCTTCTGCACTTCCAGCAACAATGCCGCAAATTATCTACGTACAGCCGCCCGAACGGAACATGGATAAACTGTTGCGCAACCAAGCGCGTGATGCAGCAGTGACTGAGACATTCGTCATACCATCGGCACCAGCGTGGTCAGAAACGCTCACCCGCCGCACGTATGCAGAATACATCAGTTGGGTCATGATGACGCCGGTCATTCCACCAGAGGGCATTCCTTCACGTGGACGTGATTCTGATGCTGAGCCATGGACAAACTTCACACTTCGCAAAGATGGAGGTATGGATTTTCTTCAAACGCAGCATCAGAGCAGTACACGCGTTTCGTACCGAGTCCGGTATAAACGCTATACAGTACCGACGAATTAGCAAAACCCCCGAGCCATTGGCCCGGGGGTTTTTATCTGCAGTACATCAGAACGGATATGCTACGGAAGAATTGCTGGTTTTGAGACACCGATCATGTTGAGCACCAGGTTAATGATACCGTAGACCGACACCATGATGAACATACCGATGACACCATAGAGAATATTCGCTTTCCCCGTTTCGCGACCTTCGTCGCTATCGGTATTTCGAATGAACTGATACAACCCCCAGAAGAACATGAGCACTGCCCACGTCAACCCGAGGAGAATGAGCGGATTGATGATGTACTGATTGATCCGAAGGATAATCGGAGTGACCGCTGTAGAAAGCATACTCCTTGTGTTGTGTTACTAGTAGGTCGGGAGGTTTGGTTTGATGAAGCCCGGAACCTGCGCGTTACTGTTGTTTGTGATACCCAACGAGTTTTGCAAGAAGCGAACCAGTCCCCAAAGACTCACGATAACGAAGAACGCAACAACGCCACCAACCATACGGCGAACTGCAATCTTTCGACCATCATCACTGTCTGACGATGAAATGTACTTGATAAGACCCCAGAAGAAAACGATCAACGCAACTGTGATAACAATTGGAACAACGAGGTTCAAAATGTTACCGACTGATTGAATCAAATCCTCAACGTTTGTAAGCATATTTATAATTACATTACTAAATTTATGGCCGATGCCAGATACATCAAGCGTACAAGAATTATACTAACCTGACAATAGACGTGTGGATACTAAATCTCAAAGAAGCCCGGGAGGTTCCTCTGCAAGCCTGAGTTTGATGTTTGCCACACACCAAGTTCGAGTTGAGCAAAATTAACAATACCCCAGATAGTGAGTAGCACAAAAAAGCCGATAATACCCCAAGTCATCAGTCGAAGTCCTTCACGTGGACCATCATCGGTATCTGATCGTGCAAGGTACTTTACTATTCCCCACACAAACGCAATGAACGCAGCGACGTAACCAAATTTAATCAACAGAGAGATTACCTGGAGAAAACCAATGATAATTTGTGCGAACAGTGTGTTTGATGGACTCATAACGTTAGCGTGCGGTGCACATAATAATTAACATTTTCCTGGCTGGGTGCGGCAATCGGGCAATTGTGGCACACCAAAGGCTCGGCCGTCGCCAGTAATAGGATCCTTAAATCCGAAGGCGTCCATAAGGAAGGTAACCATTCCCCAAAATGAGAGCACTACAAAGAAAATCACAATGCTCCAGATCATAAATTGTTTACCTGATTTTACAGACTCTTCGTTACCCGCCGAACCAATAAATTTTACCATCCCCCAGACAAACGTCAGCGAAATGAGTCCGAGGACGACAGGAAACAAGAAACTAATGTACGCGACAATGAGGTTTACAAACTCACCAAAGTTTTTTGGCGAGGTAGTAACAGCTGCATAGAGGAGGTCGTTTAGTTGCATGCGGTTGTTGAAATAGTTGGTAAGTTTCGATTTTCAGCCAAAATTTGTGAGAGTGTTCCTGAAATACCGTTTGCAATAACCGTTGCACCGAGCACAATAGCCGCGCCGAGCAAGGTATACCCTATTGCTCGTTTAGCCTCTTCAATTTTACTTGGGTTACCGCGCGCAGTTACGAACAAATATCCTGAGTAAATAATGAAGAGCGCTACCACTATTGCGCCAATTGAACTTACCAAATTGAGCACATCGGCCACCAAGCAGTGCAACTTTTTAGCCTTAAGCGGATTACAAATTTGTGTTTTAGGATCACACCGACCATTGGTAATGTCCGGATTACCGCCGCCAGGGTTTTCGATGTTTGGGTTGGCACCGTTTGATGGTGCTAACGGAAACGGATTTCCATTATCGTCGATCGGAAACACGCCATTTGCTGCGTACGTTACCAACGAACCAAAGAGTATCGAGAAGACAATCGGTACCATGAAAAAATATTTTGCAGTTGTCATACAATTAATTTAAATAGGTGTTAATTTCTGATGCTTCATCGAGTAGTGCAGTTGCGAGCGTTTTTACAATGAGCCACGCGCCAAAGAACCACACCAATCCCCACAGGGTGTACCTAAAAATTCTCCTTGCTTCAGCTGCTTTGCTCGAATTGCCCGCAGCTGAGAGATACATAAAACCTGCGTAGGCCATGGTGAGCGCCAAAATGGGCACTAGCAAATAGATAGCAACATCGATAAGATTATTAATCAGCTTAATGAGTGAGTTAAAATCACATGCTGGACGCTGGTCAGTTGTTGTCTCTCCTTGCAGCACTACGCCACGACACGGCACAATTGGTTCGCCAATTCTCCACGCTGCTGCAGGGTACAGAGGCGTTACAAGAATTGCACAGAGTACTATCCCAACGAGCCCGTGAATAACGTATGTATAGCGTGAGGTGTTCATGGGTAGTTATTGCTGTTGCACAACAGATTGTAATTTTGAATTAGCTTCGCTGATTGCACCCGTCAATGAATTTCTGCCGGTCGTGATCGACTCAACCAGTGCTTGGAATATCGTGTTTGATTCTTCTTTGTTCACATCGTACCACGCACGTGATCGAATTGCTGAATCATAAAATACCGCAGCGGCAGCGTTGTTAATTGGCTTAATTGCGAGCAACTCGCGGTGTGCCGGAGGCAGATTAGTAAATTTTTGCATCAGTGCTGCATTAGCCGGATTAGTGAGAATCGAAAGAACCGTAAATGTGTTCGCTGCATTACCCGCTTTTCGAACTATTGAAAATCCGTACATTTTTCCGTATACCAAACGCGGGTCAGTTGTGCGCGCTTGTGGCACAAGCGTTACACCAATATCAAGGTTTGGATTTTTTCGAACGAGGGTTTGGTACTCACTCGCATAGCCAATATAAAATGCAGAATCGCCGGCAGTAAAGTAGTCACGAGAATTCATGAGTGAACGATTCCATGAGTAAACCGTCTTGATTGGGTTCGCGAACTGAGTGTAAAAGTTAAGCGCTGTCTCTGCTGGAGATATTGTGTAGTTGTAGCGTTCAGCTAATGCGCTGCGATAGGTGCCTGAGGTAGATCGCTGAACGAGCGGCGTGCCCGCTTGCATTAATAGCGTAGCAAGAATTTCTTTAGCGTTAACAACATTTGAGTACTCACCGAGTGCAATTGTGGTCTTTAAAATATTGAGCTCGCTATCTTTTTTAGTAAGAATTGCGGTGAGGGCTGGTAGCTCATCCCAAAATCGTGGTGGTACGGTGAGACCGGCGTCTGAGAGCATTGGTCGATTCCAGTACAGCACCAGTGGATCAACAAGAAACGGAAGAGCGATGTGGCCATTTTGGGTAGTGTAAATTTCAGCTCCTTGAATGAACGTATCTTTGAACTGCTGGTCAGAAATGAGGGTGAACGGAATATCGTACAACCTGCTGGTATTTTTGAGCGCCATCTCATGTGACATCAACACTGCGTCAGGAGCAGCGTTTGCCGCAAGTGACTCGAGGAGTGCTTGGCCGAGTTGCGTCTCGCTCATTTGAATGTACGACACTTCGATTTTAACCTTGTTGACCTGCACTAAATCATTTATGTACGTTTCAAACAGTTGTGATTCAACCGTGCCCCAAATGGTTATTTTGTCGTATGACTCGCTCTGTCCGCGGTAGGTTGCAAAAAAGAATAGCGCGACAGCAATAAGTAGAATGGCGATGAAGAAGAAGAAAATTTGAAATTTAGTGAGGTTCATGAGCGTTGTGCTGGTTTGGGCTTAGTAAAGAGCGCCCCCCAGTGGTGATCGCCGACCGTCACCTTTTTATCGTATACAAAACCTTTACTTTCAAACAACCGTCGAGCAGCGTCCTCAGTGACAATGTGTTGCTCCAGGGGACCCATGCCGCTAAATGAATCCGTCCAATCGATGACAGCCACTGCACATCCCGGAGTACCAATACGCCAGATTTCAGAAAGGAACCCTGATTTGTTATCAATCTGAAAAAGAACATTCGATATGATAACCGCTTGCGCCCACCCTTCACGCAAGTGTGTTCCCTCTTTTACCTCAAGATCACCGTGGATATAGTCGAGATTGGTCAGCCCTTCACGCTGCGCATGTGTTTTAATACGATCAAGGAGCGGCTGTTGAATATCAATAACCGCAACCCGCCCTTTTTCGCCGACAAAGCGTGCGAGTGGAATAGTGTAAAAGCCAGATCCAGCGCCGCACTCCGCAACTTTCATGCCGGGAGTAATGTGTAGCTGGTTAAGAACCGAGATCGGATCGGTGAACATCACTCTATTATATACAGAAAGGCTCACTCACGCTCTCTTCGGGTGTTGATAGCCGATTAGATACAAACCACTGAAGCGAGACCATCGCCCTCGCGGAGCTTCATGATGCGCACTCCCTGTGTTTGTCGGCCGAGTGTCGGCACTTCATTTGTCGCCAAACGAATGACCTGGCTCTTTTTTGAAATAGCGACGAGTTCACTTTCTTCATCGCGAATAATTTGCGCATTCATAACCACACCTGTTTTTGTCGTGACTTGAGCTGTCTTGATACCAGAACCACCGCGTTTCTGCACTTTGTATTCTTCAAGATCAGTTTTTTTACCGTAACCATTTGCCATCACCACCAAGAGTGAGCCGGCGTCTTTTGCAT
>CAZXUM010000006.1:12110-14213 GCA_964644005.1 uncultured Candidatus Saccharibacteria bacterium | reverse complement strand
TGGTAATTCTTATCTTGGGCACGCCAATGGCTTGGGCTTTCAAATTTACCACTTGAGAGGTGCGGGTCCAATTCCCGTCGTGTTCATAATAAAAATAAATCGCTTTTTTCAGAGTCGTCTTGATCCTCGCTCTCATGCTACCATTCCCCCATGAAGAAACCCCAGAAACGCTGCACTTGGCCCGGAGATACTGACTCCCTCATGATCATCTACCACGATACCGAGTGGGGCATACCAACAAAAGACGATCGCAAACTATTCGAATTTTTAGTGCTTGAAAGTGCACAGGCGGGCTTGTCGTGGAAAACAGTACTGCACAAACGCGAAAACTATCGCGCGGCATTTGCTCATTTTGATGCACACAAAGTTGCCAAGTTTACCAAACGCGATGTCGCTACGTTGCTTAAAAACGCCGGCATCATTCGCAACCGCGCAAAAATTGAAGCAGCAATAAACAACGCAGCGAGATTTCTTGAAATACAAAAAGAGTTTGGTTCATTCGCCACATACTCGTGGCAGTTTGTGCACAACAAAACGATTACGCACACCATTAAAACACCACGCGACTACCCCACCGTCATTCCAGAGGCCGAACACTTTGCTACTGATCTCAAGCGTCGTGGATTTAAATTTCTTGGTCCAACAACGATCTACGCCCACATGCAGGCAGTTGGCATGGTGAACGCCCACATGGTGGGGTGTTTTAGACGAAAGAGTTGTTAGAACTACTGAAAGAGTGGTCCTTTTTTGTCCACCTCAATCAGTGTTACTATTCAATTCATGAAAAAGAAACTCATCATCGGCATAGTCATTGTACTCATAGCAGCACTCGGATACGTGCTTCTCACCAGCAAAAATACCCAACCGACAGCGCAGAAAGCAACAACACCAGCCACCGCCACATCCTTAAAAAAGACCCTTCGTATTACCAACGCTAGCAGCGGCACTGAAAAAGAAATCGAAACAACCGAAGCCGCAGCTACAGGTGACACTCTCAAAACTGACAGCTCAGGTCGCGCACTCATTGAGCAATCAAACGGTACAAAAACAGTCCTCGACTACAATTCAGAAATGACTATCGCTGCTCTCGACCCGAGCGGCACACGTACCAGTAATTTTTTAAAAGCGGGCACCGCATGGGCACGAGTAAAAAAAGTATTCGCCCAAGGAGAATTTTATGAAATCGAAACACAAAACGGTGTTGCTGTTGTTCGCGGCACAGCGCTGCAAATAACCTACCGCTCCCCTGACACGATACTGTTGGTTGAAGAGGGCGATGTATCTCTCATTCCCATCGACGAAAAGACTCGAGTTCGACAATTCGACAAAGAAGTACGCGTTGCCGCAGGTATGAAGGGCACTATTGGCGCTGACGGTACAACAGTTACTGCACCAATGACTGATGCCGAAAAACAGAGCGACTTTTACACATTCGGAGTTACCACTACTGCCGGCGACACAACAGCCACTGACCAGGGTGAAGGCACGCTCCGTAGTTTGCTAGCAACTGGCAGAGACATGCGCTGTGTGTACATCTTTGGCAACGACTCTGTTTCAACAACTGCCACTATATACTTTTCGGGTAACACACTGCGTGGAGATTTTTCTATCAACAGCGACACAGCAGCAACCAGCGACACGCACATTCTCCAAACCGATACTCACATGTACTCGTGGTCTGGCACTCAGGGAATAAAAATAGTAGTAGAAAATACAAACGCAGGAAATACTACTACATCATCGCCAATGGGCAGCTATGTCGATCTTGACGCACAGATTAATTACAACTGCGAACCGTGGAAAAAAGATGCGAAACTCTTCAGCGTTCCTACAGAAGTCAGTTTTATCGACATGAGCACAATGATGCAGGGGCAGATGGGAATCCCCCCGGGTAACTAAATTTGACATATTTTTATAATATGTTATTTTATTTTAAGTTCGTTCTTCACATACCTTATATCGAAAGGACAGATCCCCATGTTACACGTACAAACACCGTCCACCACGTGGAAAAGGGTGGCTAAACGATTAGATTTAATCGGTGGCGACTTCGAAGTCGTCGAAGCGGGCGTTACCTTTCGTGGACCCATTTCAAAAATTGAA
>CAZXUM010000006.1:8414-12100 GCA_964644005.1 uncultured Candidatus Saccharibacteria bacterium | reverse complement strand
TCGTTCGCCATGGTGCGCGCGGCGCAATCCACGGAACAAAGAATGGAGCCTCGTCGAACTCGCACCACATCTCTGCGGGTACAGCATTGAGTGCCGAAACCGGCCGTTCGAGAGGGAGGGTGAAACGATCCACATCGTCATAGCCAATAGCGGCACCTGCACGCTGCATCCAAACAGTGACCACAACCTCTCTGCGTCAGCAGTACGAGGGCTGGCAAAAAACACCGACCGACTGCTTGCCCTCTACCCAAACCTGCCGTTCAACCGCAGTACGATTGAAAAAGTGTTCCTTGAAAAATTCTTCCTCCTGCAACACAAAGTACTGGCGACACTTCCCGCAGAAGCACGATTGCCTGATATTCTGGCACTGTTTCGGCACGAAAGTTCTGCCGAAAAATTCCTCTGGTTCTACATTGAGGAAATCACCGGAGAGGTTGATGTCCACCAGCGCGTGTACTAAGATCTCACGTCAACTCCCACATTCCCCGCATGAACACTCAGGCGGTTTTTTTATAATTGACAAAAACTCCTTGTCATGACATGCTTGTTACTGAACAAAGAGCTATGATTCGAAAAAGTCGAATTTCAAGAACATTCTTATTTGTGTTTATTAACTCACTAAACTAACCCTATGAAAGGAGTCATCAAAAAGATTACTGACAAAGGATTCGGTTTCATCACCCCAGAGGATGCGAGCAAAGATATTTTCTTTCACTCAAATTCTCTCGTGGGCGTGCAGTTCGCAGAACTCCACGAAGGTGACGCTGTCTCATTTGAAACAGAAGACACTGAAAAAGGAAAGAACGCAGTAAACGTGCAACGCGCGTAATACACGTCTCTCCCCAAAGAAACCGCCCTCACGGGCGGTTTTTTGTGCTAACGTTATGAGTAGAACTGTACACCTCACGAAAGGAGGAATCATGCACCCGAAGGTACGCTACAAAGACATCGACATTGTGTCGTGTTTCGGCGTTGGTCTTATGCACGTATTGGCAGTGTTTGGTTTTTGGTACTTCAGCGTAAGCGGATTTATCATCTGCATCGCGCTTGCCTTTCTGACCGGCTGGATCGGCATCACGCTCTGCTATCACCGCTTGCTGACACATGGGAGCTTCAAAACCTACCCGTGGTGTAAGTACGTCCTTGCTATTATGGGCACATTCGCCTACCAGGGTGGGCCAATCAAGTGGGTCGGCATTCATCGCCTGCACCACAAGCATGCGGATGAGGAGCTTGATCCACACACCCCCAACCACGGGTTTAGCTGGTCTCATATGTTGTGGGTACTCTTGCGCGATCCCGACGAAATTGATCCGCGAGATGCCGCAAAAGATTTGAGTCGAGATCTTGGACTGGTGATCATCGACAAACTCTGTTACTTTCCCCAGATCTTTCTTGCCGCTGCGCTCTACGGCATCGGCTACTGGATTGGCGGAAATGATCTCGGTTTGTCGTGGGTATTTTGGGGTATTGGCGTGAGAACAAGCGTCATGTACCACGCAACGTGGTTTGTGAATTCAGCGTGCCACACGTGGGGCTACCGCAATTTCGACACCAGAGATCGTTCGACAAATCTCTGGTGGGTTGCATGGCTGTCTGCGGGTGAAGGATGGCACAATAACCACCATCACCAACAGCGATCTGCATCGCACGGCATGCGATGGTACGAATTTGATCCGACCTATCGAATGATCCAATTGCTCGGCATCTGTGGATTGGCATGGAACATTGTCGAACCACAACCACCGGAGGATTGAATACCTAATGCTGCACACAGCTGCCTACAGATTTCTGTAGGCAGCTTTATTTTTTAGCTACGAGGTACGGTATACTATCGCGATGCAACACTCATCGCTCACGAGCACACTGGTTGGCATTGCTCTTGCTGGTGCTATTTTAGGCGGCGGGTACTTGTATCTTATCAACGCACACGCACCAGATACAGCACTCACACAAGAGAGTGCATCTGAAGCTACTGACCAGCTTATAGATCCAGTTACCCCCTACACATATGTGTGCGCAGCAGGCCGCACGTTCGTTGCACGTATTGAAACTACCGGAACACGAGCGGCACTTATCGTATCTGACAAAACACTCATCGTTTCACACACCCTTTCAGCTTCTGGTGCTCGGTATGCAACGGGAGATGCGCGTGTTATTTTTTGGACAAAAGGTACTAGTGCGTTTATCGAAGAAGACGGAGTGGTGACGTATGATAAGTGTGTTGAACAGAAAGAGATATAGGAGTAACATTATAGACAGAGGTACGAGGAAACGAACTGCGGCAGCAAAAGGAGGTTTCCATGGACGGTCCCCTTGTCTCTGATGAACTCCATAGCGTTTTACAAAATGATATTGCCGACATCATGCAAGAGATTGATGCGCTGAAATCGCTTTTGAGCGAGTTTGGAGTGATCTCCATACAAAAAATGCAGCGGCTCACTCTGTGCGAACACGCATACATCGTGCGCACACACGAAGTTGCAACGACACTCCTCCCTCCGGCGGCATGATGCCGCGGCACCCCTACTCTTCTTCCCATGAGTAGGGGTGTTTTTATATTACTTCAAATACTTTATGATTCCGTGCGAGAGCGCAAATGTTGCAGGAGTACCAATAACTGTTTGGACCGCAGGACCAATCGGTTGCTTTCGGTCAGGACTAAAGTAGCTATCGAGTTCAGAACGACCTGATACAATCGCATCGGCAACATAGTTTGCAAGGGCTGCAGCCCACGGTAGTCCGCTCGCTGCACCAATGTAATGGATGTTACTGTGCTCTGGATCTCGAGCAACAATTGGCAGAAAATCTTTGCTCACACCCAAGAAACCTGGCCAAATATACTCAACATCAAATGTTACTTCGGGGAAATGTGTTTTGAGATACCCGAGTAACCGCGTGTAGAATGCTGTCGGTGATACATTTTCCTTTCGACGGTACGTCCAGAGAAAGTCGCCGCCGCCAATGAGCATTCGGTTGTCGCCAGTGACACGATAGTACTGATAAATGAGGTCGGTATCCCACACCATCTTTTTTCCCTGCGGAAAGATGCGCGCAATAACTGCCTCGGGAAGCGGATTCGATACCATCAAAAATGTTTGCACGTGATAAATATCTTTTTTCAGTGCGCCAAGTTGCGGCGTAAATCGATCAGCGCACACCACAACGTGTGTGGCATGCACAGCGCAACCGTTCGCATTCACCCCACCAGCATGAATTCGATCGACACGAGTATGTTCGAAAATGTGTACACCCTTTTGTTGGAGCACCGCCTTCATCCCCTGGCAAAAGAGGTATGAGTTCATGCCGAATGTGTCTGAATACTCAACGCCACCGAAATATTTTTTTGATCCGATAACCGATTGCACCTGCGTGCGATCGTGCAGCGTACTTGCATACCCGAGTTGCTTTCGCGCTGCGTGTTCACCAGCGGTATGCTCCATTCCCTTTTCAGTTGTTGCAATGAAGAGTGAATTTTGAACATTGTAATCGCAGTCGAGCGCGTGGGTATGGATATTTGTTCGAATCTGTTCAACGCCGCCACTGACAAATTCCCAGAGCGTTTTTGCAACTGCAGGACCACGGTTTTCAACCAGCGTCGAAAGTTCGATTTCAGAATCAGGCGTAATAAAGCCAGATGTTTTTCCACTTGCGCCTGCGCCACAAAAATCACACTCGAGCAGTAC
>CAZXUM010000006.1:0-8404 GCA_964644005.1 uncultured Candidatus Saccharibacteria bacterium | reverse complement strand
TCACAGCTCCGATCAGCTGCAAGTGGAGCAGTAACGCTTCGAGCAACACCACTAGCCTCTTTCTTTTGCTCATACCAAAACACCGAGTGTTTAAGTTTCTTGTTCATAGGTGTACTTAGTGTACTACACCACATGTTCGTAACGACAGTGTAAATACGGTACCAACTCCCTCTTCAGAAGTAACCGTGAGTGTGCCGCCGTGGGCTTCGACAATCTTCTGTGCGAGGTGCAGGCCGAATCCGCTACCGTAGGTATCGCTCTCACGTGCATTCTTTGCACGATAGTAACCAGTAAACACATGGGTCAATTCGGCTGCAGGAATGCCAATACCACTATCTGCAATGTGCAGCCGGTGCCACGAACCCTCCTGTGTATATGAGACCGTAACGACACCATGCGATCGACTATACTTGAGTGCGTTTGAGAGAATGTTGTGCAACGCTTGTTTCATCCGTTCGCGATCAACGTACATCGTAAGCTGTGACGGTACCGAAGGAGCAATAACCATGTTCAGTGATTTTTCCTGCGCTGCGAGTGAGAAGGTACGGATAACCTCTGACACAAGTCCGGTCATGTCTGTCGACGTTCGAGTTAACACCGCATCCACGCCAGACTCAAGACGCGAAACATTGAGGAGCGAGCTAACGCGATCAATGAGTACGACTGCACTCTTTTCAATTCTTGTTACCGCCTGACGAACAGGTGCAGTAAGTGTGTGGTCACCTAAAATATTTTCAGACGCCCAACGAATGCCGGTAAGCGGCGTGCGAATTTCATGCGCAGCAATAGAAAGAAATTCTGATTTGAGATCGAGCACTTCGTCTTCAGTGCGGCGAATACGGTATCCGGCAATAAGGACCACGAGAATGAGCAGCGTAAGCAGTGCTGGCAGCGCACCATTTATATACTGAGCGTATATAAACTCCCGCGCGGCAATATCAACACCAACAACAGCGATTACACGCCCACTCTCACGATCAACAATTGGTGTGAATGCCGAAATCCAGTTTCCCCAACGATCAGGAGACGGTCCTTCAACCGAAGATGTTTGGTGTGTAAATGTCCCAATGAGTACATCGCTCGCCTCGGTGTACACCTGGCCTGGCGGTGACGCGTCTTCAGAATCTTCGGGTTCTGAATCGAGATAAAAAAAGATTTCCTGAGTGCTTCCCTGCCCCATCAAGTAAACAAAGCGGACATCCGGATTCACCGATCGAATATTTGTGATGCGCTGCTTGAGCTCTTGGTAGACAATTGAATCGGTATCAGCAGCACTTCCCGAAAGGTACGCGATACCAGAAGGATCAATCGCCTGTGCAATTGTCTGTGAGCGTTCGAGTAAATGCCGAAATTCATCTGTTCTAACTTGCTGCATCACAAAGAAGGTCGCGCAGGCTCCGATAATGAGTACCAACACGATAACAGCCGGAAAGCACCAACGAAACCGACGACGACTGTGTGGCGAAAAGCGCATCTTAGCTTTCGAGCATTTTGCTCACCAGAGTGACAATATCTGACAATGAATGGTCTGCCTTAATAAGATACGTGGTCACGTTGTGCTGCATAACATCAGCGATGGTATCTGAGTCGTTTGAGTTCGTCAACACCACAATTGGTGACTCAAAGCTCGGCATTTCTATACGAAGCCGACGGAGCATATCTGCACCAGGACCGTCTGGCATGACCAAATCAAGAATAATTGCATCGGGTAGATGTTCCTCAATCATTTTAAATCCTTCCAGACCATCGTGTGCTTCCCATACAGTGAATCCTTCATGGGTAAACTTTTCTGCCAGTGCCTGCCGAAGCGTTTCGTCATCTTCAACAATTAAAATCGAATGTGTGTCTTGCATATCCTCGTAGTATATCAAACAACCATATATAATTGCCAAATGAAAAAATGGCTGGTATAGTGAGCACCTTAAAATACATAATACTTATTTCATTGGCTACACACGTACGAATTAATCACGCAATCAAAGCTCCGCAGCTGCGTGTTATTACTGCCGAAAACGACAACCTCGGCGTTATTTCCCTTCAAGAAGCCCTCACCAAAGCCAACGAAATGGGTCTCGACTTAATCGAGATTTCTCCTTCTGCCGTACCACCAGTGGCAAAGATCATGGATTTTGGTAAGTACCAGTACGCCGAGAACAAAAAGCAGAAAGTGGCAAAAACCAAAACGAGTATCACCGAGCTCAAAACGCTCCAGGTAAAAATCGGTACCGGCGATCACGATCTCACCCTCAAAGCACGCAAAGCATCTGAGTGGCTCGCCGAAGGTCACCGTATTAAAATCGATCTCTTCCTCCCCGGCCGCAGCAAGTACCTCGACGAAAAGTTTCTCCGTGGGCGCATGGAACGCATTCTGAAACTCATCACCGAAGATTTCTCAATTGCTGACCCTATCAAGAAGAGTCCAAAGGGATTCTCTGTGCTCATTGAACGGGCCAAATAGGTAGTACCGCTATACAGCGGCACTAAGCCGCTAAGGAGTACTTGGCGGCTTTTTTATGCAAACTAGACAGATTTATAAAACCCTGTAGTATATGAAAACCGTATGAAAACAAATAAGTCATGTAGCAAGCGCCTTAAAGTAACCAAAAACGGCAAGATTCTTGCCCGAAAAGCTGGTCAAAACCACTTTAATGCTAAGGAGTCGCGCCGCAAGCAGCACGCAAAGGGCCGATCTACAAACTTGGCTTTTGATAATGCATTTACAAACAAGGTAAAGAGTCGCTTCCTTTCAGGAGCAGCTAACTAACTATTCTCTACTACTATGGCACGCGTTAAAAAAGGAATGCACGCATTGAAAACTCGACGCAATATCCTCAAACAAACAAAGGGGTATCGTTTTGGTCGCTCAACAAAAGAAAAGCAGGCATACGAAGCTCTCGCCCACGCTGGTGCCTACGCCTTTGCTCACCGCCGCGACAAAAAGAATGACATGCGCAAGCTCTGGACTATCCGCATCAACGGCATGCTCCGTGAACACGGTCTTAAATACAGCACCTTCATTGGCGCACTCAAAAAGAAAGGTATCACTATCGATCGAAAAATTCTTTCACAGCTCGCTGAACAGCATCCAACAGTGTTTGTAAAAATTCTCGAGCAGATACAGTAACAAGTACCGTCTACACAAAACAAAAAGCCCCGAGTCAGAGACTCGGGGCTTTTTGTTTTCTTATTCAAGCGGATGTGTCGAACCGAGCTCGGGGTAGACCGCCGCTACACCGGTCGTATCACGAATTTTTTGTGCCAAAAACTGTGACGACTTTGGCTCACCCATAGCAATAAAAATGTGTTTGATTGTTTTCTGACCGGTTGCCACGAGTTCAACTAAGTGATCAGAATCTTTGTGCGATGAGTAGCCTGAAATCATTTGGATTCGCGCTCGCACAGCCACCTCTTCACCATCGATTTCAACCTTTTTTGCACCATCCCACAACTTGCGACCAAGCGTACCGAGCGATTGATACCCTACCAACAGCAGCGTTGTTGATTCGTCTGGGAGCAATACTTTTTCATGTCGAGCAATACGTCCCCCATTCGACATGCCTGAGCCAGCAATAATAATTTTTGGATTCGGCGAATGGGTAATGGCATCCGACTGCGCGATATTTCTTGTCACAACTAATTTTGGAAAACGGAAGAGATCATCACCTTCAGCAATATGCTGCTGTGCCGCAGGCTTAAAGTATCGAGAGTAGTTGCGGTATACCTCGGTGATACGGATAGCGAGCGGCGAATCGAGATACACCGGAATAGGTTTTACCGAACCTTGCTCAACCAATTTGTTAATTTCATACAAAATGTCCTGGGTTCGCTCAATCGAGAATGCAGGGATAACCAGCGCTCGAGCGTGCGCTACTGTATCTTTAATTGCTTCCGTGAGCTTACGACGACGCTCCTCTTTTGACTCGTGGTTGCGGTCGCCGTAGACACTCTCCATGACGACATGTGTTGCACCTTCGAGTGATTCGCTATCGCGCAAAAAGAGTGCTGGTGAATTTCCGAGATCTCCAGTAAACACAATCGCATAGTGTTCATGTTCGAACCACGCCATTATTGAGCCGAGGATGTGTCCCGCGTCTTTGAATGTACACGTTACCGCCGGAACAATCTCAAATGGCGTATGGTAATCGACTGGTTTCCACTGACTAACTGCCTGGTGTACATCGTTACCTGAGTACATAACTGCAATACCCGTTTCTTGTGCGTTTCGCTCCATAATACCAATGGCATCTTCGTACATCAGTCGTGCCATATCGAGCGTTGCTGGAGTTGAGTAAATATGTCCGCGAAAGCCATCTTTCACCAATTTCGGAATACGACCAATGTGATCCATGTGTGCGTGTGTTATCACCAGCGCATCAATTGTTGCGGGATCGTACGCAAACTGAGCATGATTCCACGCATCCGAGCCGCTCACTCCTTGCAACAGTCCGCAGTCAACGAGAATGCGCTTGTCTGCGATGGTCAGTAAAAAATTCGCGCCTGTCGCAGTACCAACACCGCCATAAAAAGTAATTGCCGGGGTCATATTATCTCTGTGTTTTTAAGTATGCAATGGCCAATAATCCACCCAAAAGGTCAGCGATGAGATCGACGATGGTATCTGACCAATACTGCTCTGGTGGGACGCCCGTAATGTTATTCAACAATTCAAAAACTTCCCACCCGACACCGACAATAATGACCGACAAGACGAGTGTCTGTACGGACAGCGTCATTCCGACACGTTTCAGAAATGGCACAGCAAGCATCACCACCAAAAACCCTCCGAGAGTGTGCATGATGGTGTCGAACCATGGCACGGTCCAGTACCAACTCATTGCACGAGCAATGTAATCGAGAATCATGACGCCCGCTGAAACAAAAAAAGCGCGTTGAATGTCCGGTGAAATCATGCCCATAGTATAGCAAAAGATGGTCCTGTCGTATCAAAAAACCGTCTCAAATGAGACAGTTACTTGAGGTCACGCAGGTACTTACCTAGGAAAACCCTAGGTGGGTGCCCGCAGCGCAGAGTGTCAGAATACTTCCCGTGAAGGTTGTGCTCATCGACTCGGCGCGATATAAGACTCCCTTTAAAAAAGTTTGTAGATAATACCTGCGCGACCTCACTTAGTATACGCCGTGTAAAAAAGAGTACGCCTTGACGAGTCATTTTTTATGTATAGAATTATGCGCTGGTACAGTTCCTTAAGCACTTCTCATACCACACGGAGGAAACGTGACGAATCCGAAGCCGAAGGCTGTAATCCTCATTGGCCCGCAAGGATCAGGAAAGGGTGAACAGCGAAAAAAGCTCACAAATGAGCTCAACTTCATTTCAGGAGAAATGAGCGCCGCACTCAATTGGAAGGAGTCAATCGATCCTGAGTTTGCAAAGATGAGTCGCCCGCTCCGCAGGCAAGGCACACTCGTTCCCGGGGCAGTTGACGTGCTCGTTGAGTACCTCAGAAACCAGCCGAGTAGTGTAAACATTGCATTCGACGGAGTACCACGTGATCTCGACCAGGCGTACCTGCTCTGGAAGATTGTTTCGGAACGAAAGATGGATGTGTCTGTCATCATCCTCGATCTCGATCACCACCACTGCATCGAGCGCATCCATCAGCGCGTGCAACAGGCAATGCTCAACGGCGAGCATGTCCGCGAAGACGACAAGAACGTCGAATCAATCGAACGTCGACTGATGCTCTATCAAACGAACATCGGCGGCATCGTTGCATTCTTCGAAAGTAAGGAGGTTGAGGGCGAAGCAAAAATTCACCGCATTAGTGCCACACCTTCCATTGAGGAAGTTGCTGCACAGGTTGGATTCTTTGCAACACATCAGAACAGTTAAGCCCCTGTGGGCGGCAGGCATCTCTCGGTGCCTGTTTTTTTATTACTCCGCCCCGGACACGTACCACCCTATTCCAGCAATCCATCCAGGTTTACATCGTAGAGTATCTGCTCTTGAACCAATCGGTAGTTCACCAATTCTTCTGATTTGAACCAGTGTGGAATTTCTTTTTCTGCATCTGCAACACTCCCTGATGCATGCACTAAATTTCGTACTGATCGATCATCGATATCAGCAATGAGGTACGAATCGAGCACAAAGTCACCCCGAATAGTGCCGACATCAGACGAACGCGGCTCTGTCGAACCAGTGACTTTTCGAATGAGTTCGATTGAATGCAGTCCTTCCCACACCATGGCAAGCACTGGACCACTGGTCATATATTTTTTGAGACGTTCGAGTACGGTAGCGGTAATCTCCAGTGGATCTTCTGAAGAAGGAGTTTCTCCTCGAGCACGCGCTGCAGCAATACGTTTTTCACCAGTGATACGACGCCACTCCGGGTCAATCGTATAGTGCTGTTCGATGTGTTCGGTTGTTGGTACAACCATCTTAATACCGACAAGTTTGAGTCCTAATCGCTCGTAGCGTTTAAGGATCTCCCCTACCAGCGTACGCTGAATGCCGTCGGGCTTAATGAGCACCAACGTTCGCTCTTTTTTCATATCTTTATGAGTGTGCATGCAGGCATTATACTCGGATTGCACGACTGACGCTCGCTTGACTCGCTATTAGCACACGCCTTTTGAATAGTTACAAAGCGGTGAGTATTTCTGGTCCGTGTTCAGTGATGAGTATGGTGTGTTCTACGTGAACAGCGAGCGATCCATCGAGAGTGCGGTAGGTATACCCATCAGGATTGAGCACAATGTCGCGGCTACCGAGCGTTACCATTGGTTCGATAGCGATAACCATACCCGGCTTTAGTTTTGCTCCACGACCACAAGTACCGTAGTTCGGCACATAGGGTTCTTCGTGTACGGCGTAGCCTACTCCATGACCAGCAAGCTCACGGATAATGCCGTACTTGTGTGGTTTGATAACTGCTTGAATTGCTGCGCTGACATCACCAACAGTGCTACCGGCTTGTGCAGCAGCAATACCAGCTGCAAGCGACGCCTCAGTAACGCGTACAAGAGTTGCTACTGCTTCGGTTGGTGTACCAAGAACCTTCGTGACCGCCGCATCAGTAATCATGCCCTGGTGGGTTAGACCGAGATCAATTTTTACGACGTCACCATCAGCAAAAAATCGTGGTTTTTCATTCGGAATACCGTGCACCACTTCATCATTTATTGAAATGCACACGTGTGATGGATACGGACGCGATGCACCATACGGTTGGTAATTAAAAAAGGCCGATTGGTCACCCAATTCAGCAATGCGCATTTTAGCCAACTCGTTAATGTCGTTTGTTGAAACACCCACCTGCACTTTTTCGGCAAGTTCAGCCAAAAGACGAGCGTGGCGCTTTCCACCCTCACGAAGCTTGGCAATATCCTCTGATGTTTTGATCCGAATCATGTGTTCGGCATACTACTATGCCCAATCAACGGCAGCAATGATGTCTGCGTGCACCTTTTCAATTGGCTGTTGGCCGTTGATTTCAAGAAATTTCGAAAACTGACTATTGCGGAACACGTCAACTGCAGACATGCTGTGCTCTTCAAACCAGCCGAGGCGCGACTTAATATAGTCGTGGGTATCATCGTGGCGACCGCGCTTGAGCAATCGGCCAGTGGCCTCATCATTGTCGATGTGTAAATGCACAATGTATGGCGTTTCGCGCTTAAAGAATACCAGCGCTTCGTCAAGAATTGGCGCTTCACCAGCACGGCGAGACACACCGTCAAACATGAGGTGTTCGTTGCCTGTGACATTCTTCACCATGAAATCAGTCCAGATCCAAATAGGAAGGGCTGCGGGCATGAGGTTTCCGTGCTCGATAACTTCGCGTGTTATCTCTGCAGCAAAACTTTTTTCTTGACGGAGCTCGCGGAGTTTCGCTCCTGTTTCAACATCAATAATCTTTCGAGATGGATCGTGTTTCGCAAGATACTCTTTGAGCAGGGTCGCTTGTGTTCCCTTTCCTGAACCTGAGCGACCGAGAAATACAAAAGTCTTTGGTTTCATTTCCTAATACTCTCGCATTGACACCTGAGCGTCAATCTTTTTGAAGAGATCGAGCACTACTGACACAACGATGAGGAGCGCGGTACCACCAACGGCTAAGCCCGGGTTTTGAGTAAGTGTCTGCATGATGAGCGGCAATACGGCGATAAACGCGAGGAACAAACCACCGATGAGCGTGAGTCGAGTGATGATGCGCGCAAGATACTCGGCAGTAGAATGACCCGGTCGAACTCCCGGAATGAACGCACCGTTCTTTTGGAGGTTTTGAGACATTGCCTGTGGATCAAACACAACAGCAGTGTAAAAGAAGGTAAAGAAGAATACGAGTATGAAGTACGCAATTGCATACACCCATCCACCACTGAGGTAATCTGCAACGGTCTGACCAATCATCTGGAGCGTTGCATTGCTGGTTGT
>CAZXUM010000005.1:0-15302 GCA_964644005.1 uncultured Candidatus Saccharibacteria bacterium | reverse complement strand
CCTTTAGACTCTGCGAGTGTAGACAATGACCGAGAAATCGTTAATTTCACATGTTCCATATACAGAACTCCGATTAAAAACAGAAAGAACATTCAACAACCACTGCTGTTGAGTAGCGCATCATGACACGAATATGTAATTTGGTCTAGTTTTCGAGCCCTAGTCTCGAAACTTCTGCACTGCAACTCCAATGAGTGCGATGAGCGCAACTGCGAGCATAACAACCTTAATGAGGTTATCAGCCGATGACCAATACCGAATTGATGCGATGACTAGCGAAAGCACACCTCCCCATGCAAGTGCAATACTGAGTACCGTATTGGTTTTAAATATAAGCGCGCCGAGTAACGTAACTACGCCGAGCACTACGAGCGTGATGAATACGTTTCTCTGGTAGGCGTCGTTTGCATCAGTAAACTCTTGGCGACAAGTGAACGATACATCACAGTATCCTTTCTGCATCACCGGACGGCCTTCAGCGTCGTAGTAACCACTTTCATACTGTGGAGCAGTAGTACCGTTCCATTGTCCTCCCGCGATGACGCACGCTTCTTGCGTTCCTGGCATTACTACCACCTGTTCCTGCGGACAGAAGCTTTCGTATTCTGGTGATTCGTACACGAGCGAAAGTGCATAATTAAAAAATAAGTTGAGCACGATAATAATACCCACAATGAGCGACCACTTGACGAGCCACGAATGAGTTGTATTTTGCATAGATATACATTGTAGCAGTGACAAGAGAGAGCGCAAATAGTAAAAAAGCCGCCATGGTGTGTTGGGCGGCTAGAAACGACGAATCCGATTGCGGTACCGCGGTGCGGCATTATTGAATCGATATGGCGGAGTGAACCCACAGGTCGTGAAAAATTTCCTGAGGAGCACAGCGTCAAGTGCGTGGGTGGTTGCAAATTGCTGTAGCTCATCCGAAGTCCAAAGTCCATCGGGTAATACCACTCCTCGACGCTCGAGTTCCATGAGCACCTGACGCAAACTATCAAATCGACGGTGTAACAGTCGTGAGATCATTTGTACATGCACACTCCTCTCTTCGATAACAAACAGTGCACAACGTCCAACATTATACAAACACGCGGTGGGAAATAGTCAATTAGATTTTAAACTCCACAACATCTCCATCCTTCACCACATACTCCTTTCCTTCAATTCGAACCAAACCTAACTCGCGGGCTTTTGCGTATGATCCCGCCTCGAGAAGCTCACTCCATAAAATAATTTCTGCACGCACAAACTTGTCCTTGAAATCGGTGTGAATGGTGGTCCCGGCTTCTGGAGCGGTCCACCCTTTTTTGATAGTCCAGGCGCGGCTTTCAGTTTCGCCGGTGGTGAAATACGTAATTAAATTGAGAAGGTTGTACCCAGCGCGAATGAGTGTGTTAATGCCATCATCCTTCACACCGTACTCACCGCGAAACAATTGTTTATCGTCACTGGTGAGATCTTTCATCTCTTCTTCAATGCGCGCATCAACGAGCACGTAGCTGCAGTGGTTTTGAGTAAAATACGCAACAAGGTCCTGAAAACGCTGATCGTTTGTTTCGTCTAAGTTTAGCGCACCAGCTTTTTTGTTGAGCACATAGAGCATCGGTTTTGTGGTGAGCAAATTGAGCTGCTTCACCAGCGGTTGCTCAAATTCCGTAAACGACGTCGTCGATGCAAGCTTCCCCGCGTCGAGCGCTGCTTCAATTTTTACGAGCGCCTCGCTTTCAATAATTGCCTCTTTTTTACCCGCCTTCACTTCGCGCAAAATGGTTGCCTTTCGCTTAGTAACTGTTTGGAGATCAGCAAGAATGAGCTCAAGGTTAATGACCCCAATATCGTCGAGCGGGTTAATGCCGCTGTGGACATGTAAAATTTCGGGATCTTCAAAAATACGGACAACATGTGCAATAGCATTGGTTTCGCGAATGTTAGTGAGGAACTGGTTTCCTAATCCTTCGCCTTCTGATGCACCTTTCACTAATCCTGCAATGTCGACAAACTCAACTGCCGCCGGCACCATTTTTACTGACTTCGAAAATTCGGTAAGTTTCGCGAGGCGATCATCGGGTACACTTACCACACCAACCGATGGATCGATAGTGGCAAACGGGTAGTTAGCGGCAAGTACGCTCTTTTTGGTGAGCGCATTAAACAACGTCGATTTGCCGACGTTGGGTAGACCGACGATGCCGATACTTAAACTCATCCTGCGATGCTAACACAAAATTTCCATTTTCGGGTCTTAAGCATACAACTGACTAGACACCCCTTCTTCCGTAGTAAGCAACTTTTCGTTTATATCGAGCAGCCCGTGTAGATGTCATAAACTTAGCGTGACCAATTTCAAGTGTACGAATTGGCGCAATACCAGCAAAAGCAAGGATTGCTCGTTTGAATGCATTTATATGGTCACCAAAAGCAAGGCGGAGAATAAGAGGATACGTATCCATCATAACAATAATGCGCCCGCTGCGACCCTTGAGTAGCCGTCTCCAAAATACACCCTTCGGAGAAAATTTGTACGCAAAGCACGGCAACCACATACGGTCAAACATTCCTTTCAGTAAGGCTGGCATTGCGCTCCACCACACCGGATAGACAATCACCACATGATTACACCACGTGATATTTTCTTGTACTGTAATGAGATCGGGTTCGAGGGGTTGGATTTCACGGTATCCTTTGTGGAGTATTGGATCAAAATGCATGTCAGCAATGTTCATACGACGAACCTCATGTCCCGCTTCACGCGCTGCTGTTTCATACACATCAGTGAGGTGTCCTGAAAATGATTCTGTCACTGGATTGCCGAGCAGAATGAAAATTCGTTTTGGTGTAGCCATTGGTGGTACTAGGTGATAATAAAAAATAACCGCGTGTCGCTTATGCTTCCATCATCTTTTGAATCTCGTCTCGACGAGCGTTGACTACATCCATCGTTGCATCCATCTGAGTCTTCCCTCCTGAAATCTTTTTCTGAATTTCTTCAGCAATTGATTTGAAAAAGTCTGGATTCTTGGTGATTGCTGCAAGTACTTTTTCTTGCTCGCGCTCGGGTACACCGCGCATTTGGTTTTTAAGAAATTTTCTAAACAGAAATTCTTTGATCATAGAGTTCGATTATACGTACCGAGCGGATAGGTCACAAGTGGTACTGCGCCAGTACGCCAATCAGCGCGCACTGCGTCAATAATCTTCCAGGCAACGAGCACTTCTGCTATCGATACAAATGGCGTGCGGTTTCCCTGCCCGAGCATGTTGAATACTTCTGCGTAGCCATCAAAACCGCGAACGTGCGACATATCGAATGAAATGTTTGGTTGCAACTCAAGTATCTCAGCCGATGGTAGTGTGGTAATAGTAACAATTGACTGGGCAAATCCCTTGCCAGCAGTAAGAACAAAAACGCACTGCTGCCACTCAGGCAACGAACTCTTGAGTTCAATATTAAAATACGTTTCAGTTGTGGACTCTGGTGAATCAACGTGTTGACGATATCCCTCATATTGTCCACGGTAGGTCGTTCGTATATATGACAGCGATTCAAGAAACAGCACACGTGTGGTTGCAGTACCCGATGTACAATACTCAGCGAGCACATTGAGCAGATGGTTTTGCCCAACGTCACGCAATGCGCCGGTGGCATCGTAAAATGTTGCACGTCCCTCCGCAGTTGATGACTCGAGCAATGCCAGCGTTATCTTGGTAACACCTTCTGGTGAAGCTGCCGGCAGACCGCGCACTGCACGTTTTGCGAGGTAGTGATCAACGAGCCACACCTGCGAAGCGGGAACCACATCAGTCGCTGCTTTCCACACAGCACGAGCAGATTGTTCGTCAGTTCCAATTGGCTTTTCGAGCACAATATCTATATGACTGCGCTCAGGGTGGAGCGTCTCAGCAAGCAACGCAAGCACGCGAGTGTATTCGGTGTGACTAATGGCGGCAAAAAATGCGGTGGGCATTGTGCACTTCTCGGCAAGCGCATGGAAAGAGTGCACATCATCAAACGTCCCTTCGTGAAACGTGAGTGTATCTAAAAATGCAGTATCGGTAATTCCTGTTTTTTCTGTGATGAACGCACGAAATTCTGTCGCGCTCCACTGTCGACGAGAAAAGCCAATGATTGAGGTAAAGAGTGAATGTGTTGCAGATTGAAACAGCGCGTATAATGCAGGAAATACTTTCCCGGTCGCGAGGTCGCCCGTTGCTCCAAGGATGACGAGCTGCATACTAAAACACCGTTCCTCTATCAATAAGCACTGCGTTTAAGTACATCAGTGAACCAAGAATGAGTACCAGTGCTACACCGTGCGCAACAAGTTCCGGATATCGAACCTTCGTTCTAATCACAATTTTTAATACCACCGCGAGCGAAATGAGGAGCGCGAGTGCAGCATAGAGGTAGGTAATAACACGGTGTGGTGCAGTAATAAATTTTTCAAAAAATGCTGTTTGGTATGTTGCTGCTGGACCAATTGGCGCAAACGGATCGTACGGAGCAACAGTAGCTTGTTGCGGCGTGCCAAAAAACTGTACTACAAAGAGCGCCAGCTTGCCCTTGTACATACCCTCGGCAGTTGCCATTCCTATTTCTGTGTACACACCGTTGACCATGTTTGCCCGGTGCGACGGCGATTTCATCCACGCGTTAACAATACGGTGCGAGTCCGTAAAGTTTACCGCCAAGTTTTCTCCTGCATACTGGTAATCATACCCGGTGATGTCGAGCCAGTACCACGGGGTATTTCCTTCGGGACTAATGTGTGAGAAGTACTCGCGTGTAGCCATGTCGTTTGCTTTTTCTTGGGCAGCTTGGTCGAGTACTTTGTTACGCGTGAGTTGCGTAAGGCCGAGGCTGACGCGTTCGCTGTTTGTTTCATCAACAATAACGGCAACGAGCACCGACGCAACGTAACCGCTCTGCGGCAAAATTTTTGTGACGCTTACCACAAAGGCGAATTGCACAACCAAAATCGCGAGTGCCAGTGCAATCGTTACATTTTTTCGCAATAGGTGCGGTTTGTAGTTATTGTCTGAGTGTGGAATAAACAAGCGCCAGGCCATACGATATGTCTAGCTAATAACAGTGTCACCTACCATTCTACCATCAGAAAGCTCAATCACACGATCGGCAAGCTTCGCGTACTCATCTTCGTGAGTCACCATAATAATAGTTTGCCCTTCACGGTTAAGCTCGATGAATGCATCGAGTACAACTTTTGAGGTATCACTGTCGAGGTTTGCTGTTGGCTCATCGGCAAAGATAATCGACGGATCATGCGCAATAGCCCGAGCAATAGCGACGCGCTGTTGCTGTCCACCAGAAAGCTGACTTGGCAAGTTGTGCATGCGGTCTTCAAGATCAACTCGATCGAGTGCTTCTGCTGCTTTTTTACGCGCTTGTGCATCGGTCATACCTGCCATGAGCAACGGCAGCATCACATTTTCAATTGCAGTGAGACTGGGTAAAATGGCGTAGTCTTGAAAAATGTATCCGAGCTTGTGCAATCGAAATGTTGTACGTTCGGCGTCTGAGAGCATTTCCACATTCGAACCGGTGATTTCGATAGTGCCTGATGTTGGATGGTCAAGTAATCCAAGTTGATACAACAGTGTACTCTTTCCTGAACCAGAGCGGCCGGTGATCGATACAAACTGGCCCTCAATAATTTCAAGCGAAATGCCGCGGAGAGCATAGATGTCGCCACTACCGCTTTTGTATCGCTTTACCACGTCGGTTGTTTTAATAATTGGTTTCATGGGTGTGTATTAGCGACCTAAAATAGCATCGAGAGTGTTTTGTTTCGCAACAATCCGCGCCGGAATATAACCAGCAATCATTGTTGCAACAAATAACACTAGTGCGCGTAGACCAGTACCAAGTACCGTGGCCACTAAAATACCGTCACTAAAGGGAAACTTCAGCGGATGCGCGTCAAAGTATGGTTGCAGTACACCGAATAAAATAATTGAACCGAGGAGCATGCCGAAAACTGCATAGAACATAGACTGAATAATGTACGACACCTCAATAGCAAAGCGGTTTACGCCAATACCCTTCATGATGCCGATGTATCGTCGGCGAGTGATCGCATTTACGAATATCACAATAAAAATTGTGATCGATGCAACAACTAAGCCAATCCCACCAATGATATTTCCCAGAAGTGCAAAGACCGCCTTAATATCTCGCAAAAATTTTGGCAATGCCTCATCTGACGTTTGGATACTCGCCAGATCAGTGAATCCTTGGTTTGCCATAAGGAGCTGGATTGTTTTTGGATCGACACCCGGAGCAGCTATAATTGCAATTTCATCAATGTTGTAATCGGTACGTCCAATAAGCGCGCGCAACTGGCGGCTGGTCATGTATATTTGCTGGTCGATGTTTCCTGCTTTTGCGTTGACGACACCTTTAATGGTTACCTCGCGCGTACTGGTACCAATGACTAACCGCACTTTTGATCCCGCATCAACATCTTTCAGGTTTTGAAATCCCGGACTGTCGATTGGTGTGTATTTAAAAAGCAGGTTTTGACCAACCAAAATTTGATCGTAGTCATCGGGTTCGAGATACTCACCCTTTATGATGAATTGATCGAGGTGTGTGACCCGCGCTTCAACAATAGGATCGATACCCACGAGCACACCGCCGGCTTGGTCGAGCTTTTCGCTTGGATCACTGCGTGTTTTGTATCCCGTTTGCAGCGTACCACTGCTTAAGTAGCGCGGTGAAAAATCGGAAACTTCAGGAAGTGATTGAATGAACGAAATAATTTCTTGACTCTGTTCGACATAATCTTTTTTAATGAGCGTTGAAACGATAACGTCGCCAGTATACCGATCGCGGTCACCGCGAACACCTCCCACAATCAATCCCACCAAAATACCTCCAACCACGGTGAGGTTAAGGAATGTCAGAGTCATGACTACCATAATGAGGAGGGTCGTCCAAATGTTTGCCCGACGAATTTCACGAATAGACAGAAAAAGACCGACTCTGATATCGGTTTTGAGACGTGTAATTTTTCGAGCAAGAGCGACAAACGGCATACGGGCATTCTACCGTATTTGATCCTAATTTACATGCAGGCATGTATGGTATACTTTTGTCATCCTTATCAGTGATTTAGAACGACGTAACATATTTTATGCAACGAACATCTCTCGCCCTACCGATTTCTGTCATTATTGCCGGTGTGATTATTGCCGGTGCGGTCTATCTTACTCGTACCTCAGGACCACCAAACCCTGCGGTGAACACGCCGCCGGCATCCACTAACATCACCGTGCGTCCTGTTGATGCAACCGACCACATTCTTGGGAATCCAAATGCCGAGATTGTTATTATTGAGTACTCGGATACCGAATGTCCGTTCTGTAAAAATTTTCACGAAACGATGCACCAGGTTATGGATACCTACGGCAAAGATGGAAAAGTTGCCTGGGTCTATCGTCACTTCCCTATTTATAAGGGGGAACGAGCGCTTCATCCAAAAGCAGGAAAACAAGCTGAAGCAACTGAGTGTGCAGCAGAACTTGCTGGCGCTGACGGATTTTGGAAATACATTGACCGTCTCTATAAAATTACTCCCTCAAATAACCAGCTGAGCGAGTCAGAACTTCCAGAAATTGCGGTGTACGTAGGTATCGATCGTGCAGCATTCACTGCCTGTCTCTCGAGCGGCAAATATGCTGATGCAATTTCAAAGGCGTACGATGAAGCGGTACTCGCTGGTGCAAACGGCACTCCGTACAGTGTCATCATCACAAAAGACAATCCACCCCTCCCAATCACTGGCGGAGCGCTCCCGTACACTGCAATGAAAACAATTATCGATTCAATTTTGTCTGGAGCGCGGTAGCAAGGTGACAGTAACGACACGCTGAGTCAGCACACCTATCATTCCAAAACGACAAGTGCTCAAGAGAGGAGACCATCGCAATGATCTCCTTTTTTAGTACCGACAATGTCTCATCAGTGAGTGCTAACTCCTTTCGAATGAATGCGCCCTGGGCATCAGGTTCAAGAAATTCAATGCACGCAGCATGTACCGATTGGGCGTTCGGCAGTGCAGTAAGCAGGAGTACATAGAACGCGAGCTGACGCTTGTAATCTGCAGTAAGCGATTGTGGCTTTCGGGATTTGTAGTCGATAATTGTTACCGATCCATCTGATCTTGTTTCGATCTTATCGATCGTACCGCGCAAAAAAACCGGCACACCGGGTACGTGTACTCGGCTCACTTTATATTCTGATTGATTATCTTTCACCCAACGCTCGTGTGTTGCTGCAATATATTTTTTGAAAATCGCCGTGCCCCGTTCGATGAGGCTGGAGAGTTCCGCGGCGCTAATTGGTTGCGCTGCGAGGGACGTTTTATAACACACAATTGCTTGGGCACTCGTTACTTTTTTACCTGTAGCGTATGTATCAAATATCATTTTGAGTGTTGCGTGCATGGCAATACCATAAAACTGACTCACGCTTGATGGTTCGGGTAAGCTGAATACGTCAACAAACATATATTCCCACGGGCAGCGTAAAAATCGATTAAGGCTCGTCGGCGAAAGTCCACGATCGATACTATGTTCTGCACTTTTTTTCTGATAGAACGCGCGGAGCTCCTGCAGGTAGGCAGCAGCACTCTGACTCTGGGTACTGCGTTTTGTTGGTAATACTATAGCTGTGTCTACTCGCTCCATAATGTGCGGCAATGGCAACTCAGCAATGAATCGTGATGGATATTCTTCGCTGCCGTCAGGTCGAGCACGACTATATGATATGGTACAGGTTTTTTTAGCGCGGGTAATGGCTACGTACAACAATCGGCGTTCGTCATCGTCATCAGTAGTTCGGCCAGACCGATTCAAATTTCCTACCGGAATATCAAAAGAAGATCGCGATACTTTTGCACCCCAGCGGCGATCGGTTGGGCCTACAATGTACACGTGGTCGAACTCGAGTCCTTTTGATCGATGCGCGGTCAGCAGTGTCACTCGCGCCTCATGCGCACGTGTTGGTATGTGTATCCGAATGTTGTGCTCAACAAGAGTGTCGAGATGCTGCACAAAATCACCGAGCCCTGCGTGTGGATTTCGCTCGCTCAACGATTCTACTTCAGCAAGAAGGACTTGGTACACCACATGGAGAGATCCGTCCGGATCGCGAGCGATATGCTCAGGAAAACCGCTTTCATTGAGTGTGGTAATAAGTGCATCGCGAACGAGGTGTACACGTGCATAGCTACTCAACCGTACAAGTGTTGCATACATCGTGCCCAGTGCTGCAGGTGCATCAGCGCTCGATACTACCGTGTGCAGCGCAGTGCGACTTTTTCGAGCAGTATCGAGCGCTTCGTGCACTATGACTGGTGAAAAATCCCAGAGTGGATTGAGCAGCACTTCGGCGAGCGCTTCATCGTGTGTTGGTTGTACCACAACACGCAGGAGAGCCACCGCATGTCGAAACCACGGATCAGTAAACATGCTACTGCTCTGGACGCGAGTATGTGCAATATCGCGAGCAGACAGTTCTTGGACATAGGGTTCAGCTTCAGCATTCTCTCGAAAAATAACAGCGACAGTCTCTTGGGGATTTATACTCGCAACAGCAGCTACCGTAGCGGCAACTTCAGCCGTTGGGTGGGCATACGAAATGATACTGAGCGGCGCCGCATGCGGCGCCGCTCCCGTAAGCAGTGCACGTTCACCGAGTTCATTTTGCTGCATACTGAGCGAAAGACCATGTGCAGCATCAAGCACGCGCTGTTGTGAACGGTAGTTATTCGTAAGGGTGATTATCTGCGACTTCGGAAATTTCTTTTTAAAGTAGAGAAAATTTTCGAGCGATGCACCTTGGAATCGAAACACTGCCTGCTTATCGTCGCCCACGATACAAATATTTGGACTGTCATCGTACCCGGTGAGTAATTCTAAAATACTATTTTGTGATTGGTTTGCATCTTGGTGCTCATCAGCCAGTACGTACTGAAATTCTTCTTGGAGTGTTGCCAACATATCGGGATCTTTCTTGAGGGCCGTAATCGTTTCGATCAGTGTATCTTCGTAGTCGTACAGTTTTTTAGTACGGAGCGCGTCTTGATACTCTGTATATATATCGATAAGTTCGCGGGTTCGTTCGAGGTACTTTTTTTGTTCAATGTATTCAGATTTAACCTTTCCCTTATGAGCACCTTTTACGTGTAATTTGTCAGGAGCAGTATCAAATGCTTTGAGTTGCTTTCGATAGAGCGTGTGTAACGCCTCGGGAGAAACCGCCTCACGCTTGAGCTCGGTAATAGTAGATCGCACCGCACTCACATAATAGAGTGGGTCGCCAAAGGGTTTAAGTGTTGGTGCAGTGCGTGCCTCAATAATGCTTTGCAATATCATAACGGTATCAATGTCGGTACTTGGCTGTGCACCAATAATCGTATCGAAAGCCTCAGGAAAACGAGCAATGAGCGTATTACAAAATCCGTGGAACGTGTAGATTGGCACCTGGTAGCCCGTTTCGCCAATAATACTGATGAGTCTTTTGCGCAGGGCACTCACTGCCGACTCGGTAAACGTAAGTGCCAGCACACCACGCGCACCAACATCGGTACGCTGCAGAATGTGTGCAATGCGCACCGCCATAATGTGGGTTTTTCCGGTACCGGGACCGGCAATAATCATAACGGGACCCTGGATAGTGTCGACTGCTCTTTTTTGTTCAGTATTGAGTGTTGCGTATACCTTTTCAAACGGTGTGCGCGGCGATGGACTAGATTTTTTTGAGGCAGACATGGTGAGAGTATACTCCATTTTTATACACACCTACCAATAGACTCTCTCCAAAATTATGAGACAATTATTCTATGAAAAGTAAATCACTTGTCGTCGGTGTTCTCGCAACTGTCGCTATTATTGGTTCGGGCGCGTACATTGCACAGAACGATATTATTACTCAGTTTGCAGCAGTCAGCGCGAGCCAGTCAAACAGTCCAGTATTTTGTTACTCATTTACCCGCGACATCAAGCGTGGCGACAGTGACCAAGAAGTATTCACGCTCAACAAAGCACTCATTTCACTTGGCCGACTTTCAGGTACACCGGTACGCACATTCACTGCTGATACCGAACGTGCAGTTATTGCATTTCAACAAGAAAAGGGTATTTCTCCTGCAACGGGATTTGTAGGAAACCGCACTCGCACAGCACTAAACGCTCTCTTTGCATGTACCACACCGGCAAACAAGCCAACCGTACAGCTGTTTTATCCAAACGGCGGAGAACAGTGGAAAATTGGCGAATCAAAAACAGTCGTTTGGCGCACCTACAATTTTGCAAACAACAGCGCAATCAATGTCGACGTCTTCTTGAAATTCCCTACCAGCGGCGAGCTCTGTTTCCTTGGGAATGGCCCCGCAGCATCAAACGGCATCCGTGTCACCCTCGACCGCACCACCTCATGTGGTGGCAGTGCACAACGCACCATTACCCCGGGATCATATGAAATGTATGTTCGAGCTAACACCAAGAGCTACAAAGCAATCGGCGCGGGAGAAACGCTCTCATACGATTTCTCGGATAAGCCATTCACCATCGTTGCTGAAAATCCAACTACCGATAACAAAATTGAAGGATTCCGCTTTGTGAGCGCTTTTTCTGGAGGTACTAATTTCAACATTGCTAAGACCGCAACCACATACACCTACAATCTCACAACAACTAACCCACAAATTGCATTCATTACTGATGTCGGCACAAAAGTGACGTCAGTGAAATACGCAGTCACTGCAGCTTCAGGTAAACAATGTTCACTCGCAGGAACAACCCGCACCGAGATAACTCGACCATTTACCCTTGGAGGAAACACCGGCAATACCTATGTTGTGTGGAAACCAAAAGCAAATGATGTGTGTGCTATCGCTATCACCACGTACGGCCAGGGAAACACTCAAATTGAATCAAAAAAACTCGAAGTAACCTTCAAGAAAAACTACTAACCGATTGTCTGCTGTGGGTGGGTATAGTAGACTCACCTGCATGCCGGGATGGCGGAATTGGTAGACGCACACGACTCAAAATCGTGCGGGGTAACCCATTGAGAGTTCGATTCTCTCTCCCGGCACCACATGGAGATACTCCTTCCAAAAATCATTGCCATCGTCGGCCCTACCGCCACTGGCAAGAGCGATCTTGCTGTACAGCTCGCACAACAGTTTAGCGGCGAGGTTATTTCAGCTGACTCCCGTCAGGTATACCGAGGCCTTGATATTGGCAGTGGCAAAATTACACACGCCGAAATGCAGGGTGTTCCGCACCACCTGCTTGATGTTGCTGATCCACATGACCGCTACACCGTTGTTGATTATCAGTGTGACGCACTCGCTGCCATTGCTGACATTACCGCCCGAGGTAAGCTCCCAATTCTCTGCGGCGGCACTGGTTTTTATATGCAATCAATTACTGACAACGTCACCTTTGTTACCACAAAAATTTCTCCCGAATTTCGTGCTGAGTGCGAGGAGTTCACCACCGAAGAACTCTTTGCCCAGCTTGAGACCCAAGACCCACGGCGCGCACAAGATATCGACAAATATAATCGAGTACGTATTATCCGAGCACTTGAAATCATTAAAGACCACGGATACGTCCCTGAGTACACTACTGGATCACTCCTCGTCGACACACTTCGTATTGGAATCACCGCATCGCCTGAACGACTAAAGCAGCGTATTCACGATCGACTTCTCCGAAGAATTGATCAAGGCATGCTCGATGAAGTGCAGAAGCTTCATGCAGCGGGGCTTTCGTGGCAACGCCTCGACGAGCTTGGACTTGAATATCGGTACTGCGCACTCCACCTTCAGGGCAAGCTTCCCTACGATACATTTGTCACAACACTTGCCGCGGCTATTTGGCAGTATGCAAAACGACAGATGACGTGGTTTAAACGCGATACGGAAATCACATGGTTCAGCGCTGATGCAATGCCGCAGATAACTGAGCACATTAAGAGCTTCGTATCACAGTGCGGGCGATGAAGGAATCGAACCCTCGACAGCGGTTTTGGAGACCGCAGTTATGCCACTTAACTAATCGCCCAGCTGCACGTATATACTCTGTGCACGCCTCATCCTAACGCGAAGCGGTAAAAAAAAGAAGCGATGCCAATTGCTTGGCACCGCTCTGCACTTCTCCCTACCTTTCGGAGGGTTTCTACATCCGGGAGACACCCTATCCCGATCGAGCATTAAAGTCAACCGGATCGATAGAATCTACAACAGTAGCACCGCCGATATTATTTTTTTGCCTCTTTGTGAACGGTTTGCTTGCGGCACCAGTTACAAAACTTCTTGAGTTCAATCTTTCGTTCTACTTTGCGCTTGTTTTTACTTGACCAATAGTTAATACGCTTACAGGTTGTACAGGCCAATTTGATGAGTCGATCTTGTGACATAGTTGTGCCAGCGTACTATGAATTATTCGATTGTGCAAGCAGATACTCGCGGAACGCTGTCATGAGCGCCATGGTAACCAAACCTACTGTTCCAGAACTGACAGTGCCTTCATCGATACGCACAATAGGTACAATGTCTTTATACGATGAGGTAAGGAACACTTCGTCAGCCGCAAGACATTCACTGAGCGACACATCGCGTATGTCAGTAGGTAGCCCCAGCGTATCAGCTAATTCGAGCACCACTTTTCGAGTAATACCTTTTAAAATCTGTTCACCTGGGGTTATGAGCACGCCATGCTTCATCATAAAAATATTTCCCATTGCGGTCTCGCGCATCAGATCGTTACTATAAAAGAGAATCTCGAGAGCGCCTGCTGCTTTCCGTCGAGTCTGCCCTTTTACTGCCATGATGTAGTTGGTCGTCTTCCACTCCGGAAACTGGCGTTGAAATTCTTGTGTAACGAGCGATGCTCCGATGGTATATACATCTGGGGAAAGAGCTACACACGGCTCAATCAGAATAAAAAAAGTGGTGTGTGTTGGATCAAACTCAATGCTATTGATTGCCACGCCGCCGGTAAGGTAGAGACGAATGTTTGATCGCTCAAACTGATGGAGTTCCAACAAGTGTGCTATCGCCCCTCCTATCTCAACATCAGTGTAGCCAACCTGCATACCTAAACCCTCTGCAGAGGCTCTAAATCGAGCGACATGGTCAGCAAACCTGAATATATGAGTACCGATAGCAGCAATACCATCGTATACGCCAAAACCGCGCATAAGGCCAATGTCTCTTAGACTAATATGCGCGGCTGATTCAGCAATAAAATTTCCATCTAAGAAACAGATTCTCTCACGTGTGGGCATTGTGCGCCGGGAGGGACTCGAACCCCCGATGCCCATAGGGCCGCGGATTTACAGTCCGCTGGAATAGCCGCTATCCGACCGGCGCATGTTCAGGTGAACTATGTATATATACCGTACTTTCAGATAAAAAGAAATAAAAAAAACCGCCTTGACAAGTCAGGGCGGAATTCGTTGTGCTTTGCCGATCGCTAGGATCAGCGTTCTTTGTTTGTCTCGTTGATACGAAACAGTCGATTATGTGGTTTGCGCAACCCATCAGCGTTGTGTCCTGCGGGTTAGCGCTGGACGTACTACTGATAGACCTGTCTATCATACAAAGAAGATCTTTCGATCCACGTTTCTGTGAAGACCCTGCAACAACCGCAGGAATGAGGAACCACTTATCGAAGAACTCTGTCTATGATCATAGCATCCTACAAAGATTGCACAAGTAAAAAAGTAGTTACAAAACAAAAACTACACTCGGGCAAGTTCCTGCTCTATGAGACTACCCTTTCGACCCTTTTTAATCTCGAAGGTGAACTGATTATCTTTACTGATGTTGACGAGCACCGATCCGCCGCGCACAACACCTTTTGAAATAATAAAGTTAGCCACTGGCGTGAGAATTTTATCTTGAATGAGACGCTTGAGTGGACGAGCACCATACTGCGGACTGTAGCCTTCGCCACCTAAAAATTCGAGTGCAGCTGGCGTAAGATCGAGATGAATTTCTTTTGCACCAAGTCGCTGTTGCACCTGCGCAATTTGAATGTTCACAATTTCCTGAATCGCTTCGCGTTTGAGCACATCAAAAATGATGATGTCGTCGACACGGTTAAGAAACTCTGGACGGAAGAAATCTTTGAGCGCGTCGTTGATGCGAGATTTCATATCAACATATTCGGTGCCTTTGCCGCTTTCAAAACCGACACGCTGCATTTTGTCGATATACTGGGCGCCCAAGTTTGATGTCATGATAATAATAGCGTTTTTG
>CAZXUM010000004.1:0-17454 GCA_964644005.1 uncultured Candidatus Saccharibacteria bacterium | reverse complement strand
GTATTTGAAATTGGAAACGTATTCGTAGAGCACGGTGAGCACACATCACTTGCTCTTGGTGTTCGCAATACAAAAGGGGTGAAAGATAAAGAAGATGCTGCACTAACTGCGGCACTCACCGCGCTCTCTGCTGAAATAGGTGTTCCGTTTGTGGGAATTTCTCAACACGGTATGGTGGAAATAAATCTGTCGATGGTGTTAACCGCAGCTCCACTACCAACTCCTGCAGCATATGCAACACTCGCAACAGTACCGGTAGTAGATACGCAGTATGCGCCATTTTCACTGTACCCATTTTCAGTTCGTGATGTTGCGGTGTGGGTGCCGTTGACGGTTACTGCCGAAACAATCGAGTCAATTATTCGAACAGGTGCTGGTACGCTCCTCGTTCGTCTGTCGCTGTTTGATACGTTTAAAAAAGAATTGGTGCCGGGTGTTACTAAAACATCGTTCGCATTTCGTCTGGTGCTACAATCGGGCAATCATACCCTGACTGAAAGTGAGATCACTGCTGTTATGCAAATCATTTACGACAAGTTCGCATCCCACGAAGGATGGACAATTCGGTAGTCGATAGAAAAAATAAAAAAACCGTCCATCTCGTGAGGAGATTGACGGTCATAAGCGGTGCACGAGCCGCTATGCTACGTGCTGATGCGAACGAAGAACTGCTGAGTGGTAGTGGGAAGGTGGTGCACGACCGCTTTTACCATGTAGCCCCTGTGTGGATCAACGACGCCCTGAACCCAATCGGTGTGATGTTCAGCACCTGCGTCAGTCCAGTACACCTGAAATTTCAGGTGTTGACCTGAGTGTGCAAACAAATCGACTGTTTCTGCTGTCAGGGGAATCAAGACGGTGGAAAGAGAGCGTACTTTTAGCAGAATACAACTGATAAGGTACTTCTCAGTTCGCACCTCCTGACGGTTTCCTTGCGACAAGCACTGCTGTGCGAGCCACGTATTTGCTGCTGATATGACACTTTTCAATGTCGCTGGCATATGTAGTCTCCTTTCAAAGAAACGCAAGTTGTATAATTACATATTTAATCTAACTTGTCAATATACTCCCAGGAACATAGTTCAAATATACGAGCAAAAAACACTGAAAAATCCTTGGGAATATCTGTAAAATTTGTTATACTTGTCTCATAAGCCAGTCAGGCTTCTTTCATTTTTACCCGCATACTTACGTATTCTATCGATGGCCGAAAAAGACAAAAAAATCAAAGATAAGGCGCAAGGGTATAGCGCTGCTGACATCACTGTTCTTGAGGGTCTCGAGCCGGTTCGAAAGCGTCCAGGTATGTACATCGGTACCACTGGCCCTGATGGTCTCCATCACCTCATTTGGGAAATTTTCGATAACTCACGCGATGAAGCGATGGGTGGATACGCCAACGACATTGAAGTTGTGCTGTTGCCAGGTAACCGCATTCGCGTCGTCGACAACGGCCGCGGTATTCCGGTCGACATGCACAAGCAAACAAAAGTTTCAGCACTTGAAACGATCATGACCACCCTCCACGCCGGAGGAAAGTTTGGTGGTGAAGGATACAAGGTGTCTGGTGGTTTGCACGGCGTGGGCGCCTCAGTGGTGAATGCGCTTTCTATTTACATGCAAGTTGCGGTACACAAAGAGGGTGGAGTGTACATGCAAGAGTACAGCCAAGGAAAAAAGAAGGCCGCCGTTAAAAAGGTTGGCAAAACCGATACTACCGGAACTGTCGTTACTTTCGAACCCGACATCGAGATTTTTAAAGAAATTGATTTCAATTTTGATCGCGTTGTAAACCACCTTCGCCAACAGGCGTATTTGGTACGCGGTCTCCGTATTACGGTTATCGACGGTCGCGCACTGAGTGCCGAAGTGCTGGAAACTGTTACCACCGAAGACACATTCTACCTCCGAGAGCTCGGTCTTAATGTGCTGTCGCAAACATTTTATTTCGAAGGAGGTCTTATGTCGCTCGTTCGGTTCTACAACCAAATTCAAAAGCCGATTCATAAAAATATTTTCTACACCGAAAAGAAGATAAATGAGTACGAGTCTGTTGAAGTTGCGTTGCAATATGTCGATGATATGTCGTCGCGTATTTTGGCGTTTGCAAACAACATCTATAACTCAGAAGGGGGTACGCATATTACCGGTTTCAAAACTGCTCTTACCCGCACCCTCAATGCGTACGGAAAAAAAGCCGGAGTGGTTAAAGACTCTGAGGATTCATTCACTGGCGACGACGTGCTCGAAGGTCTCACTGCGGTAGTATCGGTCAAAATCCGCGAAATTCAGTTTGAAGGCCACACAAAAGCAAAGTTAGGAACGGTTGAAGCCCGCGGCATGGTTGAATCGGCATTCACAGACGCATTCAACGCGTTTCTCGAAGAAAATCCTGATGATGCTAAAGCGATGATACAAAAATCATTGCTGGCAATGCGCGCTCGAAAAGCGGCAAAAGCGGCAAAAGATAGCATCTTGCGAAAGGGGGCTCTCGAAGGCATGACATTGCCCGGTAAGCTCGCTGACTGTCAAACCAAAGACGCCTCAGAATCAGAACTGTTTATTGTAGAGGGAGACTCGGCGGGTGGTACTGCAAAAATGGGCCGTGATCGCCGTACCCAAGCGGTGCTTCCGCTCCGTGGAAAAATTCTTAACATCGAACGTGCTCGTCTCGCTCGCCTGCTCGGTTCGGAACAAATTAAAAATTTGGTTATTGCCCTGGGAACTGCAATCGGCGACACCTTTTCTATTGAAAAACTCCGCTACCACAAAGTTATTATTGCTACTGATGCCGATGTTGATGGTGCCCACATTCGTACGCTCATTCTCACATTATTGTACCGCTACTTTAAGCCACTTATAGACGGCGGATTTATTTACATTGCCCAGCCGCCACTGTTTAAAATTAAAAAAGGCAAAGAAGTGCATTACGCCTACAGCGACGAAGAGCGTACAAAAATTGTCGGCAAAGATGCTGCGCTCGAGGTTGATTCAGGTGAAGCGGAACCAGAAGGAGAAACAACAGATGCCGAAGATTCCACAGCCGCAGAAGCTCCTGGTGCAAAAAAGAAAGGTCCTCCAAAAATAACCGTACAACGATACAAGGGTTTGGGAGAAATGAATTCCGACGAGCTCTGGGAAACAACCATGGATCCTGCAAACCGTATTTTGAAACAGGTAAACATCGAAAATGCGCAAGATGCTGACCATGTCTTTGATGTTCTGATGGGAACCGATGTTCCGGCGCGAAAATCATTCATTCAATCAAACGCACAGCGGGCAAATATTGATATTTAACTGCTAGTACACCGAGAGTTGTACGCCCGCACTATTATTTGTGCCGTTGACATCACCCTGAGACACCTGTGTGATTGAAATACTAAACACTGATCCGTTCATTGATCGTGTCGGTACGAATGAGAGCGAATATCGAAGTCCTGCACCTGGTCCGAAGATTGGTTCGTTTGTGCGGCTGACTGTTCGATTGCTTCCCGAACCTGACGGTACACTAATACGGTACTGCCACGGGCCGCTTTCGCGTGTACCGCCGTTACGGATATCGTATTCGATCACTGCAGGTGCTCCGGCAGGTAGTGTTGTTGATGGTACAAATTGATTGCTTCCATTTACAAAACCGGTACGTACAATGTTCACTTTCAAATCGGTACCCGGCACCAGTTGCGGGTACTGTGGCACTGCAATGACGCGGGTGGTAGGAATTGGCGTGCTCGGTTTTGGTTTCGGTTTGATTTGCGCAGTTGATATTACTGTAGTAGTTGCTGTTGCGGTACCTGTTGTTGTAGCACCTACTGTTGCGGTGTCGGGAACAATAATAATTGGAATTGTTTGTTCAATACTGCTTGGTTGAGTACTTGTTGCTGTTGTTGTGTTGAGAGTATTGATTGCAATGGTAATAGGAATAGTCACTGCTGTTGGACTCAATGTGTATCCTTTAAGAGCAACCGTACGAGCTGTTGACGCAGTGAGTTCGTAGGGGAGACCACAGGGAACAGTAATATTGGCTTCCTCAGTGAGGAGTACGAGCTCGGTGTTGTTCTTGCATGGGTATTGAAGTGTGCCTGCACCAGCGCTCGTAGTATTCCAATTGATAGTGACTACATCTCCACTGGTAATTTGCTCTTCGCTCGCAGTAATTTCGATCGTCTGCGCGGCTGGCGCTGCAGGCTCACGAGAAAAAAGACCGCGCACTGATTCGGGTATTGAACCAAAGAATTTTGGCAGAACATAAAAGGGAATGAGTATAGCGATAACTGGCACAATAACAATGAGTATAAATGCGCCGATTGTTGTACCAAATTTTCGAAACGTCTCTGTGATACGCACCCCAACTGTTGGTTTTGTTGGCCGAACTGGCGGTGTTTCAATAACCTCAATTTTCCCCGATTCTAATAGTTTTATCTCTGTTGGCATGGCGAAACCGTACAAAAAAAATGATGAATTGTCAAATATTAGAAACCGATGGTATAGTAATCAATATGTCGACTCGACCGCACCACGCCCACCGTCCTCCGTCGTTTTTTAACCTCCTGTGGATGCATAAGTTGGTGTTTTCAATAGTACTCGTCATTGTTGTGTGGATATCACTTGGAACACTCTATGCATTAGGTCTGTTGCCAGATGAGCTTATACCGCAATTTGTTTCAGAAAATGTGCCGACGCTTGCGGTTATCGATGAGGTACCCGTCTTTCCTGAGGCGTACGGTCCACGTTATGTATTTGCGAATGCCGGTGGTGACATAGTACCTGTGTCACCAAGTACTCCCACCCAGCAGCCACCGACTGTTATTGCCGGCGCCACTCAAAAACCAGTGCGTATTGTTATTGAAAAAATCGGTGTTGATACAAAAGTACTTAACCCTGAAAGTCAGAAAGTTTCAGCACTGGATGAGGCACTCAAGAGCGGGGTAGTTCGTTATCCGGGTTCAGGGATTCCGGGGCAGGGTAATATGTTTGTTTTTGGTCACAGTACCAGTTTTCGAGTGGTACAAAACCAGGCGTATAAGGCATTTAATAATTTGGACAAGCTTGTGGCGGGTGATGTAGTGAGTGTGTACACAACAGAGCGTGAATATCGCTATCGAGTTGAAACGGTTACACTCGTAAGTGAGGAGCAAGGCTTGGTTGACCTTTCTGGTAGGAATACTATGCTTACACTGTCAACCTGTAACACCTTCGGACGGAAGCAGGATCGACATGTAGTGGAGGCAGAGTACCTAGGATCACAAGCAATCTAATAGTTGACACGAAGACCATTTTAATGATATAATATTCCGGTATGAAAAAAATCACATTCCACACACGCATTGCGCTCTTCAGCATCGTACTGCTCAGTATGGTGGCTGTATCTGCACCTCACGCTGATGCTGCAACCTGTAACGCAGAAGCCGACCTCTCAGGTCAATTAGGCTCAAACGGATCAGCAACAGTTACGAACCGATCAACCACCTGTTCGTACCAAGTAGGCTTGGCGTCGTATAAAAAATTTGATGAAAACATTAACAACCAAACATTGTTCTCAAGCGATGTTAAAACCATTGGTCCAAACCGCTCACTCAGTCTCTCAGTGAGTCTTCCGTCGTGTGCGTACCAGCTCGATGTGTTTTACGGTAATCTTATTACTGATTACAGCACGGGCGCTCGCTATGGCGACCGATTGCTCCAAGCTCGTCACGCAGGTGGCGACTATTGTGGTAACAACAACTTCACCGTTTCTTGTAACGTGTCTGATACTTCAGTCACAACTGGCACAACCGTTTCATTTACCGCAGATGCAGTTGGTGGTACAGCTCCGTACACATACCAGTGGAGTGGTACCGATGGTATCAATGGGACAACGCGCACTATTTCAAAATTATTTAATTCTGCAGGAAACAAAACAGCTACCGTTATTGTCCGATCAGGAACACGTGAGATAACAAAAACATGTCCAGTTGTTGTCGTTTCTACGCCACAGGCCGATATCACTGGCTCATGTACGGCAAGTGATCAATCTATTAACGTTGGCCAGTCAGTTACGTATACCGCAAATGCGAATGGTGGTAACAACTCATTTACGTACCAGTGGACAGGTCCTGAAGGCCTTTCTTCAACAAATCGTGTTGTCGATAAAACCTACAACAACGCGGGTACGAAAACTGCACAGGTGCAGGTCACCTCAAATGGACGCAGCATTACCTTTGTGTGTCCTGTTGTTGTTGTAAGTCAAACAAGTACGCCTGATATCAGCGGTTCATGTGATGTAAACAAAACATCTGCTCGACCGGGCGAAACCGTTACCTATACAGCTGCTGCAAACGGCGGCACTGGAAACTTCACCTACCTATGGACAGGTCCAGAAAATTTCTCGAGCACAAATAATCCCGCATCAAAGGCGTACACTACTGAAGGTACCAAAACCGCGCAGGTTCGAATTACCTCAGGAAATCAATCAATTAATAAAATTTGTCCAACAGTTATTATTGACGATGTCCTTCCATTCAACCTCACCTGTACTGCAAGCCCAACGGTTGCTGAAGTAAACGACATGGTTACATTCACCGCTCGACCAACCGGCGGTTCTGGAAACTTCACGTATTCATGGAGCGGTGCTGACGGTCTCACGAGCACAGAGCGTCTGGTGAGCAAAACATTCTCAACTGCTGGTACAAAAATTGCCACCGTGTTTGTAAACGATGGCACACAAACAAAATCTGCAAACTGTCAGACGGTTATTGAACAGCAAACTCAAGGTGTTGGTGGTCAGTGTACTGCAAGTCCAACAACAACAAATGTTGGTCAATCAGTTTCATTCAGCGCCCAGGGAACTGGCGGTAACGGAAACTATACCTACTCATGGAACGGTCTTGAAAACAGTTTTTCAAGCCAGAGTTTCAACACCACTTTTAGCTCAATAGGCAATAAAAATGTCACGGTAAACATTACTTCAAACGGTATTACCACACAGCGATCGTGCCCGGTATTTATTCAAGGTCAGACAAACAACAATGACACACTCGACATTCAGTGTGACGTCTCTCCTTCACGTCCTGAAGTTGATGAACGTGTTGAATGGAGCGTTACAGTAAACGGTGGTGATGGAAACTATACCTACCGCTGGACTGGTGATGCAGACGGTACGTCACGCACTGTGTACGAAGAATATAACGACGAAGGTGAATACGAAGCAACCATCCGTGTTCGCGATGGACAAGGTGAAGAACGCAGCCGAGTGTGTCGCATCGATGTTGAAGAAGATGAAGAAGATGAAGATGACGAAGATCTGGATGTGTCGTGTTCAGTGAGCGATTCACGTGTTCGTGTTGGTGACGATGTTACCTTCTCAGCTCGTGTTGATGGTGGTAGCAATCCGTACGACTACCGATGGGATATTGATGACAACGGTGATGAGGAAGATCGCACTGTTCGTGTGAGCTTCGATTCACCTGGCCGTAAGTACGCTGAAGTAACTGTCGAAGACGACGATGGCGACGAAGAGCGTGCCCGCTGCTCAGTCCTCGTTGAAGACGACGTCACTATCATCTCAAATCCACTCCCGCCTCCAACGCAATCATACGTGTACCTTAACCAGGTGCCATATACGGGAGCAGGCGACACACTCAAGTACATTTCATTTGCAGTGATGCTTGCATTCTGGAGTATCTTTGTGAGCTACATCTATATCCGAAAGCGCAGCCGCAAGATGTCGTTTGCTCAGTTGCAACACTAATATCACTATTTTCTCGATACAACACAAAGACCGCCCCGAATTCTCGAGGCGGTCTTTGTGTTGTAAGTGGTACAGATACTTTTTTATTTCTTATCCGTAATTTCTTGAGTCAAATGAGTGATGATTTCTGCAACTGACTTTTGACCAATAGAACCGGCACTGCGACTTTCGAGAGTTGCAGCGTTTGCAGCGATATCTTTGTCACCAACAATGATGAAGTAGGGTGTGCGCTCCTTCTTTGCAGTACGGACTTTTTTACCGAGTGTTTCGTTTGAGAGATCGATATCTGCGCGAATGTGTGCAGCTCGGAGTTGTTGGTATACATCCTTGGCGTACTCGAGGTGGTGTTCAGTAACCGGGAGAACAACAACCTGTGTTGGCGCAAGCCAGAGCGGGAAGTTTCCTGAGTAATGCTCAATGAGGAAGCCGATGATGCGCTCGATAGCGCCAATAGATGAGCGGTGAATAACAACAGCCTCTTTTTCAGCGCCGGTTTTGTCGGTGTAGGTGAGCGAGAAGCGCTTTGGCATGACAAAGTCATATTGGACGGTAAACGCAGTATCATCTTTGCCGCGAATGTTTTTCATTTGGATATCGATCTTTGGACCGTAGAAGGCTGCTTCAGCAGGCGCTTCAATGAAGTGTGCCTTTCGTTGTGTAAGCACATCACGGAGAATATGTTCTGCAGTATCCCACGCAGCGTCGTCCTTGAAGTATTTTTCAGTGTTTGAACGATCGCCCAATGAGAGGCGATACCAGTAATGTTCACCCTGCTGTAGGCCAAAGGTGTGTGCAATGTGTTCGATAAGATCGAGTGCACCGTTTACTTCTTGTCCTGCTTGTGTTGGATCAGCACAGATAATGTGCGCGTCGGCCAAACAGAAACTACGTACTCGAATGAGACCGGTGAGTTCGCCCGATTGCTCATAGCGGTAGAGCTTTGCAAGTTCAGCAATACGCATTGGAAGATCGCGGTAGCTGTGTGGCTGACTGCGATAGAGTTCAAAGTGGTGGGGACAGGTCATCGGACGGAGCATGTACTCCTCTTCGTCAATCTTAATCGGTGCGTACATTGATTCTTTATAGTACGGATAGTGGCCAGATTTTTTGTAGAGGTCAATTTTGGCGATATCAGGAGTGATGACATGGCGATAGCCGCGGCGAATTTCTTCGTCGACAATGAAACGTTCAAGTTCACGGCGGATGGTAGCGCCTTTTTCAGTCCAGAGTGGAAGGCCTTTGCCGACAAGATCAGAGAACACAAAGAGGCCGAGCTCCTTGCCGAGTACGCGGTGATCATGCTTCTCAGCTTCTGCCTGCTGTGTGATGTATGCAGCGAGAGCTTCTTTTGATTCAAAGGCAAGGCCGTAGATACGGGTGAGCTGCTTATTTTTCTCGTTACCGCGCCAGTAGGCACCAGCAATATGCGAAAGACTAAAGCCCTTCACGGGAATGTTTTTTGCATTCTCGACGTGGCCACCGCGGCAGAGGTCAGTAAAGGTTCCTGAGGTGTACACGGTAATTTCTTCACCCTTTTCGGCCAGTTCCGTAATGAGTTCGAGTTTGTATGGATTTTCAGCAAAAAGTTTTTGTGCTTCGGCTGGAGTAACCGTGCGACCCTCAAAGGTTTCCCACGTTTTTAGAATCTCACGCATCTTTTCTTCGATTGCAGGGAGATCATTTTCAGAGAGTGGCTGTTCAAATTCGAAATCGTAGTAAAAACCAGTGTCGATTGCAGGACCGATTGCGGTTTTTGTCTGTGGATAGAGTTCGAGTACTGCAGCGGCGCACAGATGCGCTAATGAATGGCGAATGAGCGCAAGATTCGCTAAATTGGCTGATGTTGGTTTCATGTGCGATATCGTACCATGAACAAAAAAAATTTACAGTTTTGACGATATGTGATTTTATACAGAAAGGCGTTCTTTAGTATTCCACTTTTTTTTGGGAGGTTTCATGAACACACATGATTTCAGCCCGACGCTCGCTGTATGGTACTTTCTGTACATTCGCGACTGTGGTTCGCCATTGCTCAACCTCAACCGAAGGTCAGGAGAATTGGTTGCTCAAAAGTTGTTGGAGACGATCCATGCCGCAGCGGCAACTCTACCGGCGTTTCAGCCGTTCTTCAATGAGCTGCTGTCAGTCAGCGCTACGCAATTGTTTGACCGGAAAACAACACTGGTGCAGCAGTTGCTGGTGAAGGTAGTGCTGATGCTTACCAATGAGTCACGGATCAATCGCTTTTGGGATGAGCGGAAAAAGCGCGACGAGATTCTGGCGTTCAGAGCATTTCTGCATCGATCGAGATGCACAACGGTGCGGTATCTCGACGTTGATGCTATCGATAATTTTTTGGTACAGGTGCGATTGAATTCGCCCAGTATCGAACACATGGCCACCTAACATTGGTGGCCATTTTTTAATACCGTGTTGACTACCTACAATGTACCTATAATTTTTTTGCCTTATCAACGATGATGCTCTTTTCTCCGTTTCTTTCAGTGAGCTTTCCTTTAATAGCGACACAAGCTTCATCGACAAAGATATCTTTAAATTCCCCTAAGCTTTTTGGAAAGACGACAGCTTCAATAGCGCCGGTCTCGTCGGCAATTTTTACAAACAGCATTTTGTCGCCGCGTTTGGTGTAAATAGGGCGGACACTTTCGAGAAAACCGTAGGCAACTACCTGTACACCGGGGGGCATGCTGGTGAGGATGTCTCGAATTTTTACCTCGATTGTTTTAAGTTTTTCCGCGTGTGCATCGAGGGGATGTCCAGAGAGGTACAGGCCAAGGAGCTCTTTTTCCCATACCAATTTCTCAGGCTGTGTGGCTGGTGGATGTACTGCAAGGCTGAGTGTTGGCGCGCTACTACCAAGAGCCGAAAAGAGCGAGAGTGATTGCTGGGACTCTTCTTTTTTGCTTTGAGATTTATTAAACCGAAGCAACTCTTCTATGCTTGCCACAAGCTGACCACGTTCACCAAATTGATCGAACGCGCCGCATTTGATGAGTGCTTCGAGTGATTTCTTGTTGAGATTGCGGTCTTGTACGCGAATGAGAAAGTCGGCTAATGATGCATACGCCCCGCCGCGTTTTCGTTCAGTAATAATGGCGTCAGCAGCACTGGTACCACAGTTTTTAATAGTGTAGAGACCAAACCGAATAGTGTCTTTTGTTCCACCATCTCCTGTAATAACAGTGAATCCTCCAAAGCTTTCATTCACATCAGGTGCGAGTACCGGAATACCGAGGCGTCCACACTCATGAATCATAATGGCAATCGTTTCAACATCGCCTGATTCAGCGGTGAGTACTGCGCTCATGTAAATAGCGGGGAAATTTGCTTTCATGTACGCCGTCTGGTAGGCAACGCGGCCGTAGCTTGCTGCGTGGGCTTTATTAAAACCGTAGGCAGCAAAGGGTTCAATCAGTTTCCAGAGTTTCTCACCTTTGTCGGCTGTTAATCCGTTAGCAACAAATCCTTCGAGTAGTTTTTCACGCTGAGCCGCCATTTCTTCAGGAATTTTTTTACCCATCGCTTTACGCAGTTTGTCGGCTTCGAGCCATGAGTAGCCCGCAAGCTTAATTGCAATCATCATCACATCATCTTGGTAGGTAATTACCCCGTACGATCGCTCTAAAATGTCTTTCATGCGCGGGTCGAGATAGGTAACGAGCGATGGATTATATTTGCGCTCAATATATTGCGGGATCGATTCCATCGGACCAGGGCGGTAGAGGGCTACCATCGCGTTAATATCGTGAATGGTGGTTGGTTTGAGCTCTTTCAAATAGCGAGTCATGCCGCTGCCATTGAGTTGAAACAATCCTTCGGTTTCTCCGCGAGAAAGCATAGCGAATGTTTTTGGTTCGTCGAGCGGAATGTTTTCGATATCAATAGTGATGTTTTTGATACGCTGCACCAGCGATACCGCGTCTGCAAGAATAGCCAAGTTGCGAATACCCAAGAAATCGAACTTCATGAGACCGACGTTGTTTTCATCGACTGAGTACATATCAAATTGGGTGATGATGCGGCTGTGTTCGTCACCATCACTTTTTGGGTCGAACTGGAGCGGCACGATATCGGTGAGAGTAATTGGTGACATCACTACACCAGCCGCATGCACCGAGATGTGTCGGGCGTTACCTTCAATTTTTTGGGCCATGTCGAGCACCGCGCGTGCGTCACGGTCTTTGTCGTAGAGTTTTTTGAGATCGGGCTCCATGTTGATCGCTCGTTCTACGGTCATGGGAAATCCCTGCGATCCCATGGGAATGAGTTTTGCAATAGTATCGCCGAGACTGTAGGGAAAGCCCATAGCGCGACCAACGTCACGCACGGCACCGCGCGCCATCATTGTTCCGAAGGTACCAATTTGAGCTACTTTGTCGGTACCATATTTTTCTTTGGCGTATGAGATCATTTCGTCGCGGCGGTTATCGGCATAGTCCATATCGATATCGGGTGCTGATGGACGCTCGGGGTTAAGAAAACGCTCAAAGGGTAAATTGTATTCGAGCGGGTTTACGTTGGTTATACCCGCAAGGTAGGTAACCATCGAACCTGCAACCGATCCTCGAATAGTGGTGAGAATGCCACGGTTATGTGCCTCATGGAGCAAATCAGACACGACCAAAAAGTAGGTGGCGTATCCCTTGGCTTTAATAACAGAGAGTTCGTAGTCGACACGTTCCTTGGTGATACCGGTAAGTTGTATGTTGCGTCGTGCTGCACCGCTGTACACGAGTGTGGCGAATACTTCGTCGTGCGTTTGTCCTTCAGGAATAGGAAAGAGCGGGAAGAGCCATTTGCCGAGGGTCATTTCGAGGGTGCACATGTCGACAATGCGTTGTGTGTTTGCAATAGCGTCAGGTTCGTTCACAAAAAGCTCTCGTGCCTGTTCCTGAGAGATGAATGAGAAATTGCGGGCTTCGTTGTTGAATCCTCCTTTTTCAACACGTTCACTTGCGCCACCCGACTTTTGGATTGAAAGAACAATTTCCCACGCCTGGTGATCGTCGGGGTTGATGTAGTACACGTCATGCGCGGCGACAATCTCAATTGCGTGGCTTCGGGCAAAAGAAATGAGGTCTTTCATGTAGAGCTCGTGACCATCAATTTCAGGATGATGAGTGATTTCAATGAAGAGGTTTTCGGCACCGAATATTTTTTTGTACGCAGTTGTCAGGGTAGTTGCTTTTTCGATATCACCCATGCGAACAGCGGTGCTCACATCACCAGAGAATGAGGGAATAATACATACCATGTCGCCGCCCAGTCGTTCCAGCAGTTCGCGATCGATGCGGGGTTTGTAGTAAAAACCCTCCATAAATGACGCTGTCACCAGTTTAATAATATTCTTATAGCCGTTCGCATTTTTCGCTAACAGCACCATTCGATTTCGTTTGTTATCAATGCCGGCTTGTTTGTCGAAACGGGTGCGATTGGCAACATAGGCATCGATACCAATGATTGGCTTGATACCTGCTTTTTGACAGTCTTTGTAAAAATCGATCGCTCCGTATAGGTTGCCGGCATCGGTCAGGGCCAAAGCTTTCATGTTGTGTGCTTTTGCGGCGTCTACGAGATCAGAAATTTTAGGCAGGGCGCCAAGGAGAGTGTAGTGGCTGTGAGTATGGAGGTGGGTAAATGATTGGTGTGAGGTATCCATAACGTGCATGCATTATACTGTATTCGCATGCCATACACAGTCGACAACACCTCGAAAGTTACGCGAAAATGGCTCATCGGCATTGATGAAGTGGGACGAGGGCCACTAGCTGGGCCCTTTACGCTATGTGCGCTCGCGGTGCCATACGTCGATCACCAGAAGTATTTTAAAAAAATGTGCCCGCATATCCGTGATTCTAAAAAGCTTTCTCAGGAGCAACGAAATGAGTGGAATACAATTGTGCGTGCTGCAGCGAAAAAAGGGAACCTCCATTTTGTTGTTGTATCACTCTCGGCACAGGTTATTGATGCGCAGGGAATAGGCACGGTGGCGCGATTGGCAGTGAAGCGTGCACTTGATCGATTGTGCACTAAACTGAAGACTCGCCGCGATCTCTGTGACATCCGGTTAGATGGTTCTCTGTTTGCACCATCCGAGTATCCCTCCCAACAAACAATTATTAAAGGGGACGAGCGTGAGCCGGTGATTTCACTGGCTTCAATTGTGGCAAAAGTGCACCGTGACAACTATATGAAACGGTTAGCGAAAAAGTACCCGGCGTATGGATTTGAGGTACATAAGGGGTATGGAACAGCCTTTCATCGAAATGTGTTACAGAAGCGTAGCAGTACCCCGGCCCACCGAAAAAGCTTTCTTACTAAGGTCTTTTTATTTGCCAATTTTTGTATATCCTGTATAGTACTAAACCTATGGTAGTACGAATGCGTCATACGCACGCCCAGACAGCAAGCCGTCGTTCACACCACGCTCTCAAAAAAGCGAGCTATTCAAAGTGTCCAGACTGTGGTCAGCCAACAGTCCAACACACGGTGTGTATGAATTGTGGTAAATACAAAGGCCGTCAGGTGATCAACGTGCACGCCGCTCTCGCTAAAAAAGAGAAGAAGGCAAAGGCGAAGCAGGCGAAATAATCAGCACTCGTTGCTGTGTATAAATGCCCCCATGTGGGGCTTGTGTGCTATACTTTTCTCAGTACTTACATACTATGGCTAATAGGCACGTCGCACGTTCAACAGTTCTTCAATCCCTCTACGAGTGGGATTTTGGCGGCTATGACCCAAGTCGCATTGACGACATTTTAACTCGTACAGCGCAGGAATTTTCTCCCAATCCTGCCGACGCCCCATTTATGCAAAAGGTCATGAAGGGTGTTATTGCTAAACGTGGCGAACTCGACACTATTATTCAAAAAGCTGCACCCGATTGGCCAATCGACAAAATTTCAATTATTGACCGCAACATTCTCCGTCTTGGATTATATGAATTGCTTTTTTCTGACCGAAAAGAAGTGCCAGCGAAGGTAGCAATTAACGAAGCAATTGAATTAGCAAAAGCATTTGGCAGCGATACCTCGAGCAAATTCGTCAACGGCGTTCTTGGTGCGGTCTATAAAGAACTTGGTGAGCCAGGTAAGGAGGAAACCTCTAAACGCAAAAGCGACAAAATAACTAATGAAGAGCTCGGTGGTGCTGTTATTTTTACTCACCACGATGATAATGTCTACTTAGCGTTAGTTCACGATATCTTCGGCCACTGGACTCTCTCAAAGGGCGGTATCGAGCCGGGAGAAGATGTTCAAAAAGGTACCATCCGCTCAATTAAAGAAGAGCTCAACCTCGATATTCAAATTAGAGAATCGCTCGACTCAAACGAGTACATTGCGTACCATCCGGAAGAAGGAAAGAAGCGAAAGCACGTAATGTACTTTTTAGCAGAGGCGCCATTTCAAGAGCTTAAGATTGAAAACAAGGGCGGCCTCGATGATGTGCAGTGGTTTAAAATGAAAGATATTATCGAACTCAATTTCTATAATGACATCTTGCCAATTATCACTAAAGCGATTAACCTGATTCTATCCAAGTACGCAAAAAAAGAACGAAATGGCTAACGTTGATTTTACTCAATTAGAAAAAGAACTCGGCATTACCTTCAGCGATCAGGAGCTACTGAAGCAAGCTTTTACGCACCGCTCATACCTCAATGAAAACCGACACATTCGTTTGTCACACAACGAACGTCTCGAATTTTTAGGTGACGCAGTGCTTGAACTTGTCGTCACTGACTACCTTTTTAATAAATATACTGATAAAGCCGAAGGGGAGCTCACAGCGTTTCGCTCGGCTTTGGTGAATACTCAAACCCTTGCGGGTGTAGCAACACGCCTCGGACTCAATAACTACCTCCTGTTGTCACACGGTGAAGCAAAAGATACTGGACGCGCTCGATCGTACATTATGGCCAATACTATGGAGGCGCTCATCGGCGCTCTGTATGTTGATCAGGGATATACCAGAGCGCAGGCTTTTGTGCTTGAACACGTCGTACACTTGATCGACGACATTATCGCGAGTAAAAAGTTTGTCGACGCGAAGAGTTACTTTCAGGAGCGTGCACAGGATGAAATTGGCATCACTCCGGCATACAAACTGGTAAAAGAAATTGGTCCCGATCATGATAAAAAATTTACCATCGGGGTATTTTTGGTACACGAACTCATTGCCACCGGCGAAGGAAAATCAAAACAAGAAGCCGAACAAGAAGCTGCAACAAAAGCACTCGAGATGAAAGGGTGGGACAAGAATAACGAACCGCCAGTCTAGTCATGTACCTCAAGTCACTCGAAATTAGCGGATTTAAATCCTTTGCCAAAAAGGCAGTGCTTGAGTTCCCTTCACCTATTACAGGCATTGTTGGTCCAAACGGTTCGGGTAAATCAAACGTCGCAGAGGCGTTTCGTTTTGTATTAGGTGAGCAGTCAATCAAATCGATGCGCGGCAAGCGTGGTGAAGACCTCATCTATAGCGGCTCATCGAGCTCGGGTAGGCTTAACCGTGCGGGGGTAAAAGTAGTGTTTGATAACGCCAATCGCCAGTTGAATCTCGATTTCGATGAAGTCAGTATTGAACGTGTTGTGCACCGCGATGGGGTGAATGAGTACTTCATTAACGGGAGCACTGTTCGCCTCAAAGATATTGCAGAGTTGCTGGCGCAGGCGCACATCGGCTCATCGGGCCACCACATTATTTCTCAGGGTGAAGCTGATCGCATTTTGAGCGCATCGCTGAAAGAACGTCGTGACATGATTGAAGATGCTCTTGGACTCAAGGTGTACCTGTACAAGCGAGCTGAAAGTGAACGAAAGCTTGAGAAGACCCAAGAAAATATTAAACAAGTAGAATCGCTCCGACGGGAAATTGCTCCGCACGTTACCTTTTTAGCTAAGCAGGTTGAGAAAATTCAGAAAGCAGAAAAGCTCCGCGAAGATTTGCGTGTACTCTACATGGAGTACCTCACTCGGGAGCACTGGTACATCGGTGCCGAAAAAACAGCAATTCGAGACGCACTCCATATGCCAACACACCGGCTGAAGGAGTTAGAACAGCAGCGTGTTTTCGCCCGTTCGGTACTCGAAAAAGGTGTGCATAGCAGGGGAGAACCAGACGCACTCCTCGCGTTTGAGACGTCGCTCCGTCAACTTCGTGAAACTGAATCAGGTATTGTCCGCGACCTCGGACGCCTCGATGGCATTATGACGTCACTCGAATACACGCTTAAAAAGGAGCGCGAGGCCCAGCTCTCGGATGATGCCAAGACAGTCCTGTTTAAAGATGTACGAGCGCTGGTGGCGGTGGTGGGTACTGAAATTGCTGCAGCAGTTGATACCGGCGATGCTCCACGACTGAAGCAAGCGTTAGTTGCCATTCGGTTATCACTCACCCAATTTATTACCGACCGCAGTACAGTTCGAAATACTCATCTCGAAGAATCAACACGGAAAGAGCTTGCGGCTATCGCCGACGAGAAAAAAGCAAAAGAACACGAGCTCAGTGTGGTACGCACGCACCAACAAGAAAGTACGGAGCACATTGCACGGGCTCGCCAAGAAATTGAAGATGCAAAAGACGCTAGTCGCGATGCTGAAATGGCTGTGCTCAAAATTATGGGCGAAGAGCAAGAAATTCGTGTGGTCATTGCTGGTCTCGATGCACGAAAGAGTGTTGTCACTCGTGAAGAAGAGGGATTCAAA
>CAZXUM010000003.1:9826-18477 GCA_964644005.1 uncultured Candidatus Saccharibacteria bacterium | reverse complement strand
GTTCGGCACAACTGGTGACGAGCAAGCCGCAAATGCCGGTGGTGGTGCCGATCTGACACATGTTCTTGGCTTTACCGATTTTAATCGTGCGCAGCAACAAACACCGTGGCTTACCGCTCGCTTTGTCGAATTTTGGAAGCCGTATGTTGCGAGCAGTGGTGTTGAAGTTATCGCCTATATCGGCAATCCGGACACCGACAGCCTCATGAAAACATTGGCTTCAAATCCAACAGTGTGGATGGCGCGGGCATTTGAAGAAGTTGCACCATTCCTTGATTCAGGTATGTCTATTGCCTTTGATTACATTGTATTCGGTACACAAAATTCATTATCAGCACAGTTTGCACGACAACTGCAGCAACGTGGTGTACGTGTGTACGTTGAAAACCCGCCGCCGCAGGGCAAATTACACTGGAACGAATTTGGTATTATTCTTGCAGAATGGCCAACGGGACGAAACGATGCTGACTGTGATGACATCAACCCAAATAATAACGATCCGGAAGATTTATGCTGGATGCTCTCACCGGAAGAAGCCTTCAAAGGTGAAGTTATTGGGTTTGACCTCATTGGGCCATATGACAGCGCATTCTACAACCAGTTCAAACAATGGATTGCCGGGGCACCGGGTGTACCACCAATATCAATTTCTACCGGGTACCCATTTGATCAACCAGGACAAACAGGTACAACACTTAAAGATCTCATTCCAACCAACACAACTCCAACAACTGCAGATAAAACAGTACACATCGAACTCACTGCTTCTGACCCAAACAGTGATCCTATAACATACGCAATTGCGAGTCAGCCGAGCCGGGGCACTATTGTAAAAAGTCCGATCGCTCCAAACAAATTTATCTACACTGCACAGACATCATTTACTTCTGGTACCGACAGCTTCACCTTTACTGCGAACGACGGCACACTCACCTCTTCGCCAGGGACAGTGACTGTTCGTGCCGACACAACAACCGAATTACCTGTTGTTACATCAGAACAATTAATGGCAGCGGCTCGTGCGGCCGGAGCAGGTTTAAATCCTGTTGTATCAGTGTGGCCACTCCGCCAAGCAGATATTACTGAGCTCAATCTCTCCTTCCCTGCTGACTTTACACCAAAACGTGTATTCACCTTCAAAGTCGGATCAGGCATTCGGTCATATGTTGCCGGCTACGATTCGTGGACTCGCCAACCAAAAGCAATTCTCATGAACAATCCACTCATTACACAGGCGCGTGTAACTGATTACGAATACGAACCATACAGTGGTGACCAGGGATACTTTGCAGCTGCTACAGCGAGTGACGGATCACTTCTGAGCTCAATACTCTGGACAATATGGAACGGACTCCTTCGATTGCTCGGCTTCTAACCATCTTGCCATCACGGGGCAATGCCCGGAATTGATGGCGCAAGCGATGCGCTCGCGAGCATTTCTTCAGCCGTACTAAAAAACGTGAGCATGAGATGCTCAAAACTTCCCCACACCGCCGGCACAAGGAGTTGCAGCAGTACAATAGCAATTCCTAACCCCAGAGCACTTCGTAATCGCATACGGGTGTTGTGTTGAGAGGAATTGACCGTTATCGACGTAACGGTAGTTGCGTGATAAGCCACGCACTCCCCTCTTCACTCAGAGCACCGGCGTGTGCCGAGAGAAGAACGGAATGTCTATATCTCTATTGAGCATTATATCATATGTGATATATGAAACAAGTATATAAAAACAGTACCCCGGTATCGGGGTACTGTTTTTAGTAGGTATCTTTTCGCAACAGCGACCTACTCAACCGCTAACACAAACTGGAGACGAACCTCTTTGTCTACAGCAGTAACGTTTGCCAAGGTGTACGTAAAGTTAAACGGAGTGCGATCGAGACGGAAATCTGCAGTGATCGTGTTTCCTGAAGTGACAACGGGAAATGTGACTGTGTGCGTCATACGTGCAAACGTTAACGTGCCAGTTACCTCTGTTGCTGATGCTTCAGTAACCGTGAAGGTGATTTGTTTGTTTACTGCACAGTTGAAGAAATCCTCGGTACACAAGTGTGTATCAAGGGTCGGATTCTCTGTTTTTACACTTGCGGTATCAAACGAAACTGATCCTGCGAGTGCGTCATTAACAACAGTTAGGGTTGGTGTCCATGCGAACGTACCGGTGTGTGACTTGCCCGGTCCGTATCCAGTAAAGCTGAAGGTGCTTTTCTCTTTTACCACTGTTCCTGAGAGGTCTGACTGTGTCATCGCTCCTGATCCCGTTGTTTCTGATGTACCTTCAGTAACTTGCGCCTGTGGAAGGTCTTGTGGTGGCTGGGTTTTGAGTAATTGCCATGCAGCGACCAACACAATAATACCAACAACAATCCAAATAATAGTTCGCATGTGGTGTAAAAAAATAAGCGATTAATCGGCACTGTTCTCCTATGCGAGGCAGTATAGCATGTGGTACGCTATACACGCTCGGCCGTATGATTGATAGACAATACGCCGGCCCCATCGTCTAGCGGCTAGGACGGAAGCTTCTCAAGCTTCAAACCGGGGGTCGATTCCCCGTGGGGTCACAAATAGCTTTTAGTCGGTCCTCGAAGCACTCAAATCCCTTTTGGCATTTATAATTCAACGTATTTTTGGTAACGTAGAGTTCTGAAAAGATAATACGGATAATTTTCTCCTTTTCGTATGGATTAGCGAATTTATAATACACAGCAACGTTTTTTACGAGTTCTGAAAGTTTGAAGACTTCTTTCATTGTCTCGTGCATAGCAATGTCTGATACTTGCTCATTCTTCTGAAGAGAATTTAATTCATCACTTAGTTTTGTCTCTTCTTCAAGCAATGCTTCTGCTGTATATACCCCTGTCTTCAAGAGCGTGAGTTTATTTGAACGGATATAGGCGAGATCCTCTCGGATCTTTTTCTTCTTTCGTTCTGTTTGGTCCAGCATCTTATGCCGTTTCTCTTCAAGCAATGAAATGTCGGTGCCCACACAGGCATCCATCTGCTCAATCTCCTCATCAGTAAAATACAATCCTTCTATAAGAGTGCCTACCTTTTTCTCTATGAAGGAGAAATTGAAATTCTTGAAGGTGTTCTCACATCCACTTACACATCGAGAGTTGAAATACTGGATACCTTTCTTTGTATAAGGTGTATATACACGTTCACAATGTTCACAACGTACGACACCTCGAAGGAGTTGATCAAGCTTTTCCGTATAATGAATACTCACTCGTTTCTTTTTGAGCATCACTTGAACGCGATCGAACAACTCTTCACTTACGATACCTTCGTGGCTAATGCTTGGAATATACTTACCCTCTGAATTGAGGACCTTGCCTGTATAAAATGGATTGCTTAGTATCCTGCTGATATGATTTTCATTTATAGGGCGTGATGTCTTTTCGATCTCCTCAAACTCATCCTCTTCGGCAAGCATCTCCTCCTTGGTTCGTCTTCGTCTCATTGGAACGGTAACCAACTAGCTTTCTTACATACCATTAAAGATAGAAGTCACCAGAAATGGTGGCTTTTGTTTTTGGATGTGAATGAGTGAATATTGTGAACTTATTGAGCCTATTCTAGAGGCTAATTAAGCTAAAGTTTACAGTTTACAGTCTACTGTAAACTTACTCAATAATCTGCTACTATGGTAGATATGGAACTAAATACAGAAGAAAAGATACTCGCCTATATCAAAAGCAGGGGTCAAGTAACTGCAAATGATTTGACGGAACACCTGCAAATTAGCAGACAAGCTGTCCATAGGCAGATTAGCAGATTGCAAGAAGAAGGTTTGATATATAAAATCGGTAGACCACCGAAAGTCTTTTATCTTATCTCTGAAGACAAGGTCAAAAAAGAAAATAATACTGTTGACGAAAAAACCAAGAAAGTCATTAATGAGAACTTTCTTAATATCACCGCTTCAGGTGAGAGACAGGAAGGATTTGAAGGCTTTATAAACTGGTGCATAAAAAGAAAAGACCCTCTTGAAAAAACAGCCGACGAGTATGTTGAGACACTCAAGAAATATAAGCCTTACAAAAAAGATGGTCTTATAAACGGGATGCATAAACTAAAAGGCACGTTTCCCGATACGTCAGTGGACAAGCTTTTCTATCTTGATTTCTATAGCATTGAGCGATTTGGCAAAACCAAGCTTGGACAGCTTCTTCTGTATGCAAAACAAAGCCAAAATCGAGGATTGATTAAAGAACTTGTGGACCAGATACGGCCTCAAATTGAAGAACTTATAAAGAAATATGAGATTGAGGCGGTAGGCTTCATCCCACCAACAGTAAAACGTGAAGTTCAGTTAATGAGAGAACTTGAGAAGCAACTTCATCTTACTAGTCCAAAAATATCACTCGTTAAGGTAAAAACACCTGTTATTGTGCCACAGAAAACTCTCAATAAACTTGAGGACCGTATTGAAAATGCCAAAAAGACTATTATGGTAGATGAGACAAAGAGATTTAAGACAGTCTTGCTCATGGATGATGCTTTGGGTTCTGGTGCCACTATCAACGAAACAGCAAAGAAGATAAAGAGCCAAGGACTTGCCGAAACAATTATCGGTCTTGCTATCACAGGAAGCTTTAGTGGTTTTGAGGTTATTAGCGAGGTGTAACTGTCATAGCAAAGGTAAGAGTTTCTATACTGCTTTTGATATAACCTCTCTGTTTAGTAAGTTCTGAAAGCCACGCAATGGGGTCACATTGTGAACGTCATGAATGTTGTGAACATTGCATTGGGTCCAAGGTTATTTTTATTGTAGAGTTAAGGAAATTATGAAAAATCAACCAACTTGGTTACGTGGAGGACTCTATGCTTTATTATTAGGATATGTACTTTTGGCTATTGTTCTTGTTTCTCAATTTACACCTTTCGGAATCTGGTTTATCAGTGACGGATCAGTATTAATTAGTTTTTTTGAATTAGCACATTTTTTTGGAGGAGGATGGTTAACGACATTTATTACAGGGACCATTCTCCTCTTCATAATTGGTGTTATTATTGGTTTGACCGTCAGAAATCCTCGCTACAGAAAACTTGCAATAGTGGCATGGATCCTTATTTTAATAATTGTATTAGGTATTAGTGTAAACCGCCAACGATATCCATATTACGATAACTATACTCTTGAGCAGTGTCACGCACTAACAAACGCATGGTATAAGTCTGCTCATGCCTCAAAAGAACGCTGTTTTCAGGTAGTTGCTGAACAACAACAAAATGTATCAATTTGTGATAATTTTCCCTCTGGTGATCAAAGAGATTTCTGTATAGAGAAAATTGCTCAGGAAAAAAAGGATTCTTCGCTCTGTGCACTGATGACGGGAATTAGGAAAGAGAATTGTTATAGTTGGTTCGATCAATGTGAGAAAGTGTCTGATGTTAGCAGACGTGATGGTTGCTATGAACACGTAAGTATTAATCAATATAAAGAAAATCTTTGTGCGAAGATTTCAACTGAACATGGAAGAGATATTTGCTATAGAAATGTGGCTCCCCATAGAAATGATCAGGGGTTATGTGCTCTCATAAAGACTTTTTATCTTAGGGACGAGTGTAATTATTACTTTAAGAATCAATAACGGCACTTAACAAATCAAGGCCAATTTTAATATAATCTCTTTGCTCCAAAAGTTCTGAAAGCCATCCTATCGGGTCACAGATAGCAAGAAAGCGATTTTCAAAGCACTTCATCTTTGATGATCGATAATCAACCATCTCGGGCTTCTAACATTATTTTGATTATCTCTTCTTTTCAAAAAGACCATCCTCAAAAATAATTTTGCCGGTGGCCTTTTCCACTTTTGATTGTATGCTGCCTCTATACTCAAAACCAAGACTCTTTACCATTTCATGCAACGTATCAAAAGAGGGTTGTCCTTGATAAAGTTCGACAAAAGAAATCTCTAAAATAATAGCTCGCGCTTTAGCAAATGTTTGACGCCCGCCGACAATTACTCGATCTTCAAAACCTTGAACATCCACCTTTATTAATATTTCTCCTGCCAAATCCAATGTAAGGTCGTCAAGTCTTTTTACCTCTATTTCTTCAAACGATTGCCCGCGTGTGTGAGGGTATAATGTTTTGTGTGTCTCTGACATTTTCAACAAAGAAGAGCTTGGTGAATAGCTACTGCGGTTTATTTCTGTCTTTTGGTTTTTTTCTCCAATCGCAACATTGAACGCCTGAAAATTAGTGTCATCGGCCATATTTTGACACAATTCGGCAAAAGAGTCTTTGATAGGTTCGAATGAAATTATTTTTGCATTAGGAATTTCTTTTCGTATATCCTTTGCAAATTGTCCGGTATTTGCTCCAATATCTATGATGCTCTGTATACCAAGCTCTTGCCAGAGCTTGGTTCTATTTGATTCGGGTCGGTATTTACGGACGTCAAGGCCAAATTTTCTGAAGAAGATTCGCAGTGGGTTCATACAAGATTTTCTGTTAGATTCATTGATGATACTACGACACTCTAAAATGTGCACATGTAGCTTCTTCTTTGATAAAAGAATCATTGACAGAATCAGATAAGTGATGTAATTTGTTGTGAGTGTAATCAATGCTTTGTTCCTTTACGTCCCTTACGTGGAGACATCCAATGATCCAGTTGATATCACGTCCGTTCAGTGACAAATTGAGTGGCACCATGAGTCTGTTTGTTGAAGAAGCACATGCCCGGGCGCAACAGTTTGCCATGGAATACGACCTCTGCGAGGTGCTGCCCGAACATCTCTTTGTGGCAATGATTCGCGGCGGCAACGGCTCATTCTTACCACTCATGCATGAAGCGTTCACACACACTGCAAACGCTCGGTATCAGAATCTCGGTGTATTCCTGGTACAGCACGTGTATCCCACGTTGCAATGTGGTACGGAACAGCTTCCGGAAGGAACGCAGTCAACGTTCGGTATGAAAGTGCTAGACATTATGACCGCCGCCGACAACTTCAGAAAATTTCGTTCGGGCGATGCTGATCAAACCATTCTTACCGCCGATGTGTTATTCGGACTGGTAACATACGATGGAAAAACGTCTGACGAACCAACGCCGACACTGAAACTGCTGCAAAGCCTCTTTCCGGATAGAAACATCTATAGAAATGGCCGATTAGGGGAACAAGGACGAACGCCCTATTTCACAAGCTCGGTCAGCACGTTTTATCAAACGCACGGCAACGAACATGGCACACGCTGAGCACAGTACAATAGCGCATCGTTTGATGCGCTATTTTTTTCACCGTATAACATCTTTCCAATTCGACCAATCTCGGTTGAGTCGAGGAAGATCTGTGACAGTTGTGTTAAACGGCTGATCGTATACAACCTGCTTCCACTCCGGCACAGCAGCGCCAACGATTGTGGGGTTGTCGTCAATCAAATAGTCCCCTTTCACCAGGGTTTTGTCTTTTGTAAAAATTGCCCGGTGAGCGATGTCTTCTCCCAAGTATTTTGCAACCCAGAGTTTTTTTTCATTCAAACAGTAGTCACTTGGATAGAGCGGGGAGGAGCAAATGAAGACCCTGTCTCCACGCGATTCAATTTCTGTAACTGCTTCAATAGCACCCGGCACTGGCTTAAACGACAAGAAGAAGTCTTTTTCCAGCAAAATCGCATCAATAGCTGACTTCAACGCATCAGGATATTCTTTGGAAATATAGAGCTGCCGACGCTCTTCAAACGGTATGTAGTACTCGTTAGGATGTCGTTCCCTCCAGATTTCTAAAAATCGATCTTCAAGATTTGCCAGTGGTCCATCGAGGTCGATCAGAATAGTTTTCATACGTTACATTATTGTAGCTATTTTTTCTTCCACTCTGTTTCTTGTCGTACGAGCACTTGTTGTGCGAGTTCGGGCTCTGACACGAGCATTGCCGTCGCCCGCTCCATGCGAGTTGATTGTGATCCTTTCATGAGTACGGTGTCACCGGGTTCAATAAACTGTCGCACAAACGCTCCAGCTTCGCGTGAGTCAAGGAATTCAAACACTTGTTTTGCGTTGGCTCCCGCGTCTTGTGCAGCTTGAGCTAACCCACGAGCACGAACACCGACAGTGACTAACACATCAGCAATTTTTGAAGCAAACACACCAGCCTTACGATGTTCTTCAGGAGAATACTCTCCGAGCTCAAGCATGTCTCCAAGGACTGCAATCCGTCGATTCGGTGTTTCAATCTGTCCCAGCGTGGTGAGGGCTTCTTTTAATGCAATCGGCGATGAGTTGTAGGTGTCGTCGATAATAACAGTGTCGCGGATACCCGGCAGCACGCGCATGCGCCCTTGTGGTGGTGCGTGGTCTTTGAGCGCATCGATACACTCAGCAAGGCTCATGTCGAGCGACACCCCTACTGCAATAGCAGCGGCAAATGGGTACATCATGTGGAAACCAACGGTACCTTCTGTCACCACCGTTCCCTGCTCTTTTCCTACCACAACATCAAATCGAGTACCGAGTGGCGCGTGTCTGTGTTCATCATTAATGTATTCAATCTCAAGACCGAACGCGCGGACGGTTGACGAAAAGTGGGTACCGAACGTTACTTTTTTTCCATGAGGCAGTGCACCAAGCTCCATAACGAGAGTGTCATCACTATTGAGAATAAGTGTTCCGCCAGCAGTTATTCGACGTGCC
>CAZXUM010000003.1:0-9816 GCA_964644005.1 uncultured Candidatus Saccharibacteria bacterium | reverse complement strand
TTTTCTTGCTGGACTTGTTCTGGTGATGAAAAGAACTCAACATGCACCGGCACGCGTGGTAACCGAGTGATAACCGCAATATCAGGCCGCACGTATTCGGTAATGCGCTGAATATCACCCGGGTGATCTGCACCAACTTCAAGCACGAGCCATTCCGGATACGGTTGACGAATAACAATCAGCATGAGTCCTTTCCATATATTGGTGAGCCAGAGTACGGGATTGCTCCATCCGTTTGGTAGGTTGAGAATGGTGAGCGGAACACCAATATCACTATTAAAACTCTTGCTACTTTTTCGTACGGTCATTCGTGATGCGAGTACGGTATAGATAGTATCCTTAGTTGATGTCTTTCCAACGCTCCCCGTAATAGCCACAATTTTCGGGCGATACAGAGAAAGGACAGCTCGAGCCTCGAGCCACAGAAGTGTTGTTACTATTTTTTTAAAAAGGTGTTTCATAGGGTGCGTGGCACACGATAAGGGTGTATCAGGATTCTAACAGGAATTACCGATCAGGGGGGATATTGTAGTACGTAATGAGATACTTTGCGAGATTCATAAAAGGATCGGTGAGCGTGTGGGATGCGTAGGTTACACCCTGTGGATCGACGGTAAATAGGAAAATAATGTACTTGCTGTCGTACGCAGGGAAATATCCAAAGAACGAGTGCAGGTATTTATTATCGTAGTAGCCGCCACCCTCTTTGTTGAGCTGCGCCGTTCCCGTTTTTGCAGCAATGGTATGATGCGGCTGTTTGTATTTTCCATCGAGAAGCGCGTCGTCAACTACTTCAACAAGCATCGCTGATACGGTACGCGCAGTATTTGGGGAAACAACTTGTCGACCAGGGGTTGCGGTAAATGGTTGGGCAAAACCACTGGTGTATTCAATTGTTTTTACCACATGTGGCTGCACCAGCTGTCCATTATTTGCGAGTGCCGCCAGTGCCCGAGTCGTTGCAATAGGAGTCAGCGCAATTCCCTGTCCGTATGAAGCGGTTACAAACTCAATGTCACGATTTGATTCAAGGTTTTTAATCAGTCCGGTTCCCTCGTTTGGTAAATCGATATTGGTCTTTTCACCAAATCCAAACGAGCGCATATAGTTAGCAAAACGAGTGTTACCGAGGCGTGATACGACGTAAGCTACTCCCGTATTGAGAGATTTGTTCAGCACCGTTTGCATAGTAACGACACCGCGACCCTGCTTATCGAAGTTGTAAATTGTTTTATTATTAAACGTCAGTGTACCGAGGTCGTTATAGGTAGTAGTGCGGGTGATGACACCAGCATCAATGCCAGCTGCCATAGTCAGCGGTTTAATAATCGAACCCATTTCGTAGACATCTTCAACAAGCGGGTTACTAAACACCCCGACATCTTTCTCAGTATTAAAATTGTTTGGATCAAAACTTGGCGTAGCAGCCAGAGCGATAATCTCACCCGTGTGCGGATCCATAATAATGCCGCCCGTTATCCGTGACCCCCATTGCCTATCAATATTCGCAAGCTCTTTTTCGAGTGCTGCTTGTACAGTAGGCTCTATTGTTGTGACAATGTTGCCTGCCTCTACCAGAGATGGTTTTGCCGCTCGCGAAAGTGACAAAAATAATTCAGCGAAGAAATTTTTATAGACGCCCGTTGTTGTTCGAGAGAGCGTTGTTTCAAATTGTTCTTCGATGCCGTAGCGTCCAACTTGAGTATCGCCTTTATATCCTACGAAACCAAGGACGTGAGCCGCAATAGCGCCCTGCGGGTAGAGTCGCCACTGATCGAGCGGCGTTTCAACGCCCGGAATGTTGAGTGCAGCAATTTTTTTTACAACTGCAGCAGGTATTCGCTTTGCAACTTCCTCGTATGGATCATCTTTTTTTGCCGCACGCTCGAAAAAAGTAGCACTATCAATAGGGGTAATGGTAGACAGTTTTGCGTACACACCTGCAGCATCCTCCAGCATTCGTGGATTAATAGCGAGCGTTCCTCCTGTTTGCAGTGTTGCAGCACTTGAGCGAGTGCCATCAGCAGCTAAAAAGTAAATACTACCGCGATCAAGCGAGACGGCATTTGTACGAAAATATTGTTTGGTTGCCTTTGCAGTGAAGGCGTCGTGAGAAATAACCTGCACGTAGTACAGTCGTGAAATAAAAAGAGCTGCAACAGACACAATGCAGACAACCAAAAATCGAAGCCGTCCGTGGTGCACCCGTACCATACGGCCTATTATTGCACGGTATTAAAGGTGACGCTCGGTGATGCCGGTACTCGAGTTACAAACTGTGTTGTTGGCTGGTCAATGAATCCAGAATCCAATGCAGTATCTTTCGAAAGTGACTGTGAAATGTGGGCGTATGATGCCTCCTGTGTCGCAACACGCTGTTCAAGTTCGCGAGTTTCTTTCACTGCGTCTTCACGAAGTGCCGTGTGCACGACCGCTTTGTTAACCAATGCAATATATGTACAGATAAAAAAGATGAGTATTGCCGCAGATATCCACAGAAGCAGAGCACCAGCAATTCGTTTCGTATAGAGTTTTTGACAAACAGTGTTCATGACAGTGGACTAAGTAGCTACTAAGTAACTAATGATTTTTCTACCGTGCGTAGTTTTGCGCTTCGTGCGCGTGGGTTTATTGAAAGTTCTTCAGGTGATGCAACGACAGGCTTTTTGGTAATGAGTGAGACAACATCTTCGTGTGCCATATCTCGAAACGTTTGCTTCACAATGCGATCCTCAAGGCTATGGAAAGTGATGACAGCCAGTCGTCCGCCGGGTGCAAGTGCTGCGACTGCGGCAACCAATGCTTTTTTAAGCTCGCCGAGCTCATCGTTTACGACAATCCGGAGCGCTTGAAATGATCGGGTTGCGGGATGCAATCGGCCATGTCGATACGCTGCGGGTACTGCTTGTCGAATAACATCGACAAGTGTATGTGTGGTCATAATCGGTGCTATCGCACGGCGCTCAACAATTACTTTTGCAATGCGGCGAGCGTAGCGTTCTTCACCGTATGCATAGAGTACGTTTGCAATACTCTCCTCGCTCCAATTATTAACAACGTCCGCTGCGGTGAACTGTCCTTCGGGACGGCCATCGTACGCGTGGTAATTCATATCGAGCGGCTCGTCGTTTTGAAAGCTGAATCCCCTGCCCTCCGAAAGCTGATCTGTGTTCCATCCGAGGTCGAGCAGCATACCATTCACCGCAGGAATGTGTTCGGTACGCAGAATCGTTTCAATGTGGGCGAAGCTGTCGTTTATAACCCGCACTGTTCCGCCGAGCGGCGCAAGCACTGTTTTTGCTCGCGCTATTGACTCGGCATCCTTATCAATTGCAATAAGGGTGATCGAGCTTCCAAAACGTTTGAGTATTTCAGCACTATGACCGCCAGTTCCAAGGGTGCCATCAATAACGACATGCCCCGGAGCAATAGCGAGTGCGTCAACTGAAGATTGTAAAAGAACAGGTACGTGCGCCATAAGTTAAAAGAGACCTCCCCCGCCAAGCTTTTCAGCCATCTGGTTTGCTTCTCGTTCAATACGGCTCTTGTATTCTGCCCACGTTTTGTCGTTCCAGAGCTCAATGCGCGTGTGCACACCAGCAAAGACAACCTTCTCTTCAATATGGGCGAAATGCTTTAGAAACTCTGGGATGAGAATTCGACCACTGGCATCTGCATCTATTTCGGTGGCACCGGCAAGCATGAAGCGAACAAATCCGCGCATGTCTGCCTGTCCCATACCGAGCGATGCAAGTTTCGTCGAAATCTTTTCCCACTCCTTCAGTGGATAGAGGAACAAACATGAGTCGAGACCGTGCGTCACCACCACTTTTGAGCCAAGTTCTTTTCGAAATTTGGCGGGTAGTGAGATTCGGCTCTTATCATCAATCGTATGTGTGTATTCGCCGATTAACATCGTTGTTCCACTTTATCCCACTTAATAACATTTTACTACACTCTGTCCCACTATTCCTACTTGGTTATCCACTTTTTCCATAAAAAAAGCCCATCCGATAATGGATGGGCAGTAACGTCAAGTGGTGTGACTGACGCTAACGACGGGACCGAAACGATCCTAAGAACTGCATTCGACGTTGGGCAGCAAACGATCGCGGATGGCAAGAACGACGTTGTCGATCGTGCTCAAGGGCCGACTGAACGGCCGGTTGGCTAGCCGATGATATCGACGGCTCCTCCTGTGATTCTCGCGACTGTTGCGCTAACTGCGCGGGCAACACGGGTACTCCTTCCGCTGACGTGACCAGTGGTGTAACCATGCAACTCCTTTTGATGAATGCCTGCGCGCAATTGTATCACAGGCATTGCTGTTGCCTGTTGCGCCATGTGCACATCAAAAACGAACTCAACCGGCTCCTTTCGTCGGTCTGACCACGGCTGTGGGCGTTTGGTTTTAGTAACGGGCATAATGCCCAATCCAGGACAATAACTAGTTCTCATGCACGTAAGTGGCATAAACGTCTCCTTCTATCTACTTTATAACACTAAATATGAATGAGTCAAACTATTTCTTCGGTCGCATCAGTGGAAACAATTGGAGTTCTCGAATTGACTTATCGGCAAGAAACGCAAAGAGTCGCTCGCCAAAACCGAAACCACAGGTTGGTGGCATGCCGTGTTCGAGCATTTCAACAAACACATCGTCAGCCATCATCGCTTCGGTGTCGCCTCCGGCAAGGAGCTGCTTCTGTGTTTCAAATCGTTCATGTTGATCGATCGGATCATTCAGTTCTGAATAGCCGCGACCGAGCTCACTTCCTGCAATAATTGGTTGGAACATTTGCGTCGTTCCCGCTCTCTCCCCTTTTTTAGCAAGAGGCGCAATGATTGTTGGATGATTCACCAAAAATGCCGGACCAGTAATATTTTTTCGGCAGTACTTCCACAGCGAATCAACGAGGCGTTCACGATTTACTCCTGCATAGGCAACGCTGAGCGATTCGAGTTTCTGTTCAATCTCTTTTTCTGTAGCTGTAGCAATATCGATACCTGTCTGTGCGCGAATTTCTTCAACATAATCTATTTCTTTCCATTCATCAGCAAGATTGAAGGTGTGCCCGCGGGTAGTAAATGTTGTAGTGCTAAAGACATTTTGCGCAATCTCTTGATAGAGTTCTTTTACGAGCTGCATGCCATCGCGATAGTCTGCATAGGCCCAGTAAAATTCCATGTTGGTAAATTCTTGCAAGTGATCGGGGCTTGATCCTTCGTTACGGTATACGCGACCAATTTCAAACGTTTTTGGAAAGCCCGCAGCCATAAGCCGCTTTTGCCACAGCTCTCCCACTGAGATACGCAAAAAAACATAAAGCTCAAAATCGTTGTGGTGTGTTTTAAATGGCGTTGCCTCTGCTCCACCAGTAGTGAGCTCGAGTGTTGGTGTTTCGACTTCAAGAAATCCACGGGATTTTAAAAATGATCGAACAGTGTCCCAAAAAAGAGATTTTTTAACAAACAGATCACGGAGCTCAGGCGTCATGAGCAAGTCGAGATAGCGTTTGCGGAAGCGCTCATCAGGATCAGTAATACCATGCCACTTTTCGGGCAACGGCAGAAGTGTTTTGGTCGCAATATCCCACGCAGTGGTGAGAACACTCTGTTCTCCACGTTGGGTAGTAAACGCAGTCCCCGTAACACTGACGAAATCACCAATATCCACAAGCTCAGTGAATGCAGCAAGACGAGCTTCGTCGAGTGTGTCCTTTTTAAAGACGCACTGGAGGGTATCGGTGCCATCAGTCACCACAACAAATAAAATGGCACCTTGGCCCCGAATTGCCATAATTCGACCAGCAATTGAGAGCGGCGTCGCTGTCTTCTCGAGATCAGCAAAACGCTGCTTTATGTCAGCACAGGTGTGCGTACGCAGTACACGCGCTGGAAAAGGATTCTGACCAGTTGCAGCCAGTTTGTGCAGCTTCTCGAGTCGAACCTGCCGAATATCAGCTTCGCTTGCCATATATACCTATTCTATCCCAACAATCTTGTATGTCACAGCTCCCTTGGGGGTTTGCACAACAAATGCGTCACTCTTTTTCTTGCCTAACATAGCGATGCCGAGTGGCGATGCACATGAAATTTTTCCGGCACTGGTATCAGCTTCTTCAGAACCAACGATAGTAAATTTTTGTGAATCTTTTGAGCCTTCTTTTTTTACCGACACAATAGAGCCGACACTTGCGATATTTGTCTGGTGGGTAGTAATAATTTCGGCGTTTTTAAGCAAGTGTTCGATTTTTGCAATACGTTCTTCAACCGTAGCCTGCAATTCGCGCGCTTGGTGGTATTCAGCGTTTTCTGAGAGGTCGCCGAGTGCTTTTGCGTATTCGAGGTCTCGAGCAATCTCACGGCGCTTTTCGGTCGTTAAATGCTCAAACTCCTTGGTGAGTTCTGCATGCTTTTCCTTCGTTAAATACTCTTTTGAGTCGGCCATAATATAACTGGTCGATTAGCTAGTATATAGTTTCAGAAGTATAGAGTGTTACGACGAAAAGTCAATCACGTTGTTGGTATGCGCCCAATCAAATACCTTACGTAAAATTGACGAGGCGCTGATCGTGTTGGTTCGTGGACCCTTGTCGAGCAAGAGTACGAACGCGTAGCGTGGTTTGTCGTATGGAAAATACCCAACTACCCACGAATGTACAAATTGATTTTGTGACCCGAGTTCAGCGGTACCAGTTTTGGCGGCAATGGTGGTATAGCCAACATTGAGCGGTCCTGCAGTTCCTTCGGTAACCGCTAGTCGCATACCCTCTTGGACTATCGCGTAGCTTTCGGGACTAATACCTTCAACTACTACTTGCTCAACAGGTTCGCCGGATGCTTGTTTAATAACTGTTGGTTCTGGTGCACGACCGTTGAGAGCGATGTAGGAAGTCATGTTGAGCAGGTGCAGCGGCGTTATCTGAAATCCATACTGCCCAATTGCTGAGTGGTAGGTGTTTCCAAGTACCCATGGTTCATTGAAGGTTTTCTGTTTCCAATCGGGAGTGGGAATAACGCCAACAGCCGTCTCAAAAAAGGGAGTAGTAATTGCTTTGTTGAATCCAAATTTTGAAAAATACGCATCGAGCTTAGCAATACCAAGACCCTTCTGCCCCTCAAATCCGCCACCTACAACGTAGAAATAAACATCTGATGACACCGCGAGTGCACGCCGCATATCGACAGCGCCATGAGCCTTCCAGTCACGGTATACCGATGGCTTGTCAGGAAAGTACGGATTCGGAATTGAAATAGATCCGGTACTGACAATTGTTTTCTGTGGGCTAATCGTTTTTTCATTCAGCGCTGCGAGTGCAACGATTGTTTTAATCGTCGATGCAGGAGCGTACATACCATCGGTAATTCTGTTGAGAAACGGATTGCGTGGATCACCGTTATATCGCTGTATCGTTGCCAAATCAGTACCATCAGTAAGTACCTGAGCGTTGTATTCTGGATAGGTAACATTAGCAAGCACTTCCCCATTTGAAAGGTCCATGATGATGGCTGCCCCACCGACAAACGGTACTGCATCGGCAACTGTTTTTATTTCTTGAAATAATTGTTGTTGCAGTGCTGCGTTAATCGATAGCGTGATTGCATTACCGTGCGCTGCGGGTTCCATAAATCCTTGGGAAACAACGTCTCCATGTACATCTGTCTCGAGGAGCATTTTTCCATTTGTACCCCGAAGGAGTGAGTTGTATACGCGCTCAACACCGGTTTTACCAACATAATTTTCTTCAAAGTAGAATCCGCTGGTATCTTTTGTTGGATATTTAACAAAACCTACGAGTGACGAAATACCCTCAAGTGACGCGTACGTACGGAGAGCAAAATCACGAGTCTGATCTGCATCTACGGTATTCCAGGCAAGCGGTAATCCCGTTCGATCGTATATAACACCGCGGTCAGCAAACAGAATGCTGTAGTTGAGTCGATTGTTTTCGCTTCGATCACGGTACTGTTCGCCATCGACAACTTGCAGCGCCCACAGTCTCCCGGCAAAAATGGTAAGGATTAGCACTGCAAAGGTTGCAACAATCATGAGCGATACCCGCGAAATCGGTCGTTCAATTTTTCCCTCAAACTGATTCTGGTTAAATTCGGGCAGATTGTGTGCGTCAAGAAAAATATCTTCGGGCGCTATCTCATGCTGATATGTTGGCCGTCGGCGCAGGCGAAATAAGCGAGATAGTCGAGTAAGCATCTTCACTAGTATACCCTATGCTTTTGATATAAAGAGCATCCGCTTTATATAGATCGAAGCGATAAAAGCACACAAACATATCGCTGTTGTCGACAGTGGCCAGCTAAAAAAATTAGGCGTTGGATGGTAGAGCGCGTCGATGATAATGCCGACAACAATGAGTTCATAGTAGCGGTAAATAACCAGAGATACTAGGCACGCAAGTGGTACCGCAATCCACCACGGAGTCACGAAAGCAGATAAAATAACCAGCGTTGAAATAAGAATACGGTACTGCATCATAGTTCTATTGCCACAAATTCAAGATCGCGCAGTGATGATACTGATTCAATAAACACATCTTTAAACGTGTCTTCGGGAGCGGCAGTGACTGAGGTGACGGTACCAATAACTGCACGCGGAGTGCCGGGCAAGACAACCGGTACTCCTGCAGCAATCGCAACACCCTGCGGTATTCTGCTTACAAATGAACCACTACCATTTCCAACAACGGTAATGCGCGTTGAGGTGCCGACAATCGCTTCATATGTAGTGCCCGGACGTGAGAGCAGTTCAACAATTGCGGTATGCGCAAATACTTCTTTCACAACGCCGATGTAACTTTCTGTAGCTATTACCCGCTGTGACGAAACAATACCGTCGGCTGTTCCCTTGCCAATAACGAGTGTGTCATAAGCTGCAAACGGCGGTTTAGAAATAATTGGTGCCCAGGTACGAGGCGTCTCCGTTGGAACCGATAGCCCGACAACCGAAGCGAGGAGCTTGTGCTCTTGCTGTAACGCACTGTAGGCAACTTGAACCTCACGGAGTTGAATAATTTCATTTTCAAGATCAGCTTGGGTACGAATGAGTGTCTGCTTTGTGTGAAACCAGCCGGTAATGCCCGGTGCAATACGTGAGAGGCGGGCATGGACTGAATAAATTGGTCGAGCAAACGGTTGGACTATTGCAGATGTAATGGAGCTTCCTGAGTGCTGCAGTACAAGCAGCACTGCGCAGGTAACAGAAATAACAATCCACACTTGCTTCAGTGATGAGCGTCGAGCGGGTCTAGTTGGTCGAAATAAAATCATCGTCGCTTGTAATTAACAAATCACTAAAACCTTCTAAGTTATCAAGAATAATACCAGTACCACGAGCAACCGCAGTGAGCGGATCTTCAGGAATGTGGACAGGGATTTTTAGATATTCGGTAAGGAGTGAGTCGAGCCCTTTAAAGAGTGCCCCACCGCCAACCAGATAGACACCTCGCTGCATAATATCAGCAAGTACTTCGGGCGGTGTTGTTTCGAGAATCTCTTTTGTAGCCTCAATGAGAGTATCCATCGATTGACCAATGGCTTCGCGAATATCAGCATCAGTGAGTACCACTTCACGCGGTAATCCGGTAATGAGGTCACGACCGCGGATTGCTTTTTCGAGCGGCGTATCGCCCGGCACAAGCGCACCAACAGAAATCTTAACGTCCTCGGCAGTGCGTTCACCAATGAGGATTTTAAATTCATTTCGAACGTATGACACAATGTCGCTATTAAAACGATCGCCGGCAATTTTAAGATTTTTAGATCGCACAATACCGCCGAGCGAAATGACGGCAATAT
>CAZXUM010000002.1:0-19570 GCA_964644005.1 uncultured Candidatus Saccharibacteria bacterium | reverse complement strand
CGCCGTCCATTTGAGCGGCACCTGTGATCATGTTTTTAATGTAGTCAGCGTGACCAGGGGCGTCGATATGCGCGTAGTGACGTGCATCTGACTGATATTCTACGTGCGCAAGAGAAATAGTAACGATCTTAGAATCGTCACGAACTGTTCCTCCTTTTGCGATATCTGCATACGTCTTGAGCGTAGCGAGACCATCGCGAGCTTGTGTTGCCAAGATAGCCGTTGTGAGTGTGGTCTTTCCATGGTCAACGTGACCAATGGTTCCGACGTTCACGTGTGGCTTTGATCGATCAAATGTTGCCATACGAAAATGCTTAAATATAAATAGCGAGTACGTGAGAAAGATAGACGCGCGAGAGTTGGTCTATCTCTATCACCTACTGGTGCTACCTACCCTATTAATTCCTGCACACCGGCTTGTCAAAGAGCCAAAAATTGTGCGTGGACACCATACTAACGTGTCCAAGATTTTTCGTCAAATAAGACCATCCACCTTCTCTAGTTCTCAAGACAATTCTCAAGACAAAAAAACACAGCCGAGGCTGTGTGTTTTGTTCATCTCTCTAATCTGTTACTACGGATTCACAATTCCGTTGAAACAGATGTTCGGTGAATTAAACGACTTGGTGACAGTCGTACCTTTCATTGCTTCTACTGTTATATAGAACGAACATTCAGCTGAAGGTTGCGCGGCAAGCACTCCGCGAACAAATGTTTCAGCAACCCCTTTTACTTGCACTTGTACCGCATGCAAGCTTGGGTTCACTTGGGCAAGCACTACTCGTGTGCCCGTAGTACCAACTGACGTTTCGGTACTATTTCTTAATACTACTTTGTAGCTGGTAATGTCGACTGTTTCGTCGATCCATTTTGGAATGTACTCGGTGCTAAATTTCCATTGATCGCCCTGCTTTGGAGCTGTTACCGAGCTCGTTACTGGCGTTGGACTTGTTACCGATACCGTTGGCGATAGCGCAGACACCGCCAATGATTCTAATCGCGTGCTTGGCGCAATGAGTACTTTTATTGCCCCGAGAGTTACTCCGTAGTTAGCAGCCGGAAGCTGTCCTACTCGGTAGACAATAGTAATCGTAAAGTCTGAACCTTGTGATGGAGCGAGTGCATACCCCGCAATACCATTACTTGTTGTTTTTGGCAGCGATGACGTTACCGATACCTGCTGTACACTATTTATGTTGACGATAGCACTCGCGGTTATATTTTTGAGGGCATTTGTTGTTGCTTCAGATACATGCAATGCTTTTGTACCAGCAACAATGTGTACCTTGTATGTAGCGGTGATGATTCGATCAGCACCGCTACCACTGAGTACTGCTGTTTTTTCAGCAATACTGACTCTCGGATCCGCAACAACATTGGTGCGGATGTTTAACTTAAAACTGTTACTCCGGCCACGAGTTGGATGCACCAACACCGCATCACCATATCCGATGTCTGTCGGAAGAATGTTGATAACCGCTTGTGTACCAGCGCTATTCACGCTGAGTACTCTACCAATCTGGTTACCGTTGAGCAGGAGCCTGTCGACACCGCTCAAATTTGAACCAGCAATATAACCAACCGCTCCGGGGTCAAGGGTGATCACTTTGGTGCTAACTGCAGGAGCGTTTTGAGTTGGATTATTATGCACCGGTTCAATAGTGAACGCATCTCTATCGGTCGCAATTACCTGTTCAATACGATTGTATGCGTGCGCAGCGGCGTCAATTGTTAGTGTGACAGTACCCGAATTTTTAATTTCAACTACTCGCAGTCTATAATTCGTTTCACCAACCTTCTCCATTTGAATTTTTGAGCCACAGAGCTGACCACTCATTCCTGGAAGGGTGACCCAGAGATTTGGTGAACATGGAATTTCTAAGCTAATTTTTGCTGGCTCATATCCCGTAGTGTGTGTGACGTTAAACTCCATAGCCGTCGCTCCACTAAGGGTTGTGCCCAATCCTACAGAGGTAAGATTTAATCTCAAATCCGGAACTTGGTTGCCTGTGAGGTTCACAAACACCTGGTTACTCTCGCCGAATATTGATTGCACTTTAACCCCTGCGCTCACTGCCCCTGTTGGCAATGGGAAGGTGAGGACTGTTCCTCCTTGTGAAGCTGTAAATGGTGCTGTAATGACAACACCTCCGTAGTACACATTTGATGCACGATCTAATCGCTCACCAGTGATCGTAACCACTCGCGTACTGTTTACTACAGTTGCACCACGCAAGAATGGAGCTTTTTCTCCAATGATGGTGACGCTATTTGTTGTCTGAGCAGAACCACCACTGAGTTCAATAAATTTATCTTTAGTAGCAACTCCGAAGACAATACCTCGGTAGGTACCAGCGAAGAAATCGGTTGTCGGTGAAGTTACACCAAACTCGAATGTAGCAGTTGAACGAGCCGGAATAGTGAAGTACGCACCTAAACTATTCACCGTACCGCTTACGGGTGTGAATGTTACTCTTCTATTTAGTGTCTGCATTACCCCTGCACTATTTGCAAACATAACACTTCCCACCTGATCTTTTTTCAAATTGAGCGCCCTTGTCCCTGTCGTTACAACGACTTTCATTGTTGCTGACAACGAACCTTCTGATGCGTCGGTACTGCCTCCGACCAAGCTAATACGGCCATCGCCAACAACTGAAACGGTTGCTTGTGTTGTTGGATTTGGTGTTGGGTTTACATGATTGAGGAAGAAACCATTGCTATCACCGAGTGTTGTTTTCACAAACACGACACCATTCGGCAAGCGTGTGCTCGGTTTAAATCTCATACTTTTTCCATCTGCAGCAACAGTCAAACTGTTTACCGAAAGCGGGCTACCTGCAAAATATGGTTTCGGATTACCAACATTCAAACGAACTCCGTTGATAGTCATCCATGCATCGGTTGCGCCGGTGTACTCAATTGAGGTGATGTACGGTGCGCGCTCGCCGACAATTGTTTTGCTGTTAGTTGTGTATACACGACCATTAGCAAAGGTGAGTTTCTTATCTTTCGCGAACAGGAGTTCCATACCTGCGCGGTATCTACCTGCAAAAAGTTGATTCACATCAACGGTTGATACAATTTGAAACGTAGACTTCTTTCCTGCGCTAATAACCCAGTAGTCTCCAGTCGACTGAGCAATACCATCATTTGTCACCTCAGTTTGCTGATTTGATGGTGTAACGTGACCGTTCGCACTATCAAAAAATCCCATTGGATTTTGATTTTTGATGATGTTTATCGCTCTATCACCCGCAGTAACCTCAACAAGAAAGGTTGCGCTAAGTCGTCCCTCGATACCATTTACGGTACTTAGGGTAATCTGCCCCGGTGTCACCTTTGTCACCCGCGCCAAGCTCGCTGCTGCCAAATGAATTGGCTGCCACGCCGCTCCAACCTGCATGTCTGCAAGTTGTTGTGCTGATGTATGGACTGTCCCAACAGTTAATAACGAAAAAACAAACGCAATCGCAATGGCGCTCAAGGATTTCATATCTTTAAAATGTTACCGACTTAATAATTGGAGCTAACGTTCTCGCTGTTTAGTGTATCGTGTCGTATACTGGTCAGCAACTGCACCATGTGGACAACTCTGAAAAATCTGTGGCTCGTTGGAGTGTACATCTTCGCACTCATTGGTTTTGTCATGGTTGCGGTGTACTTTGCTGTTGCGAGCGGCCTCACCGACACAAAAGGTATTATCGATATGCAGCAGTGGTATTTTCAGAACCAGGGCGCTGCAGTCGGGAGCTCGGTGACCCCAGCGTGGGCCCACGGCGAAGAGTGGGAAACCTTAAAGGCTGGTATTGCACGCGACACAGCAGTCATTGCCCAGGTTGCGAACAGTGCCGGAGTGTCTCCTCGGCGTATTATTTCAGTGCTTATCGTCGAGCAACTGCGCCTTTTTCATACTGAACGGGCTATTTTTAAGCAGATTTTTGCGCCACTCCAGATTTTGGGCAACCAAAGCCAGTTTTCATGGGGTGTGATGGGGGTAAAACCAGAGACAGCCATGCAAACAGAGGTGAACCTCAAAGATTCAATATCACCTTTCTACCTTGGCTCAACATATGAACATCTGCTGGATTTTACCGCCGAGACTACCGAGGACATCAACCAAGAGCGCTTTGAACGTATTACTAATGAAGACAGCCGCTACTGGTCATACCTCTACGGCGCCCTTATTTTGAAACAAATTGACGCACAATGGGATGCAGCAAATTTCCCTATTTCCGACCGGCCAGAGATTAGCGCTACACTCTATAACATCGGATTCAACAACTCACACCCAAAAGCTGAGCCACTTGTCGGCGGCGCAGCAATTGAAATTAATGGAGTTACTTATAGCTTTGGTGGCCTTGCAGGGGAATTCTACTATTCAAACGAACTCATTGATTCGTTTCCGAGGAAGTAAGCTGCAGACTCTGTTGTTCTGTGTATATTACTGAGCCTGTCTTGCTTCGACAATCGTTTTCTCTACGTTTGGCGGCACAATGTCGTAGTGGCTAAATTCCATTTGTGCACTACCGCGACCTTCGGTCATTGAGCGGAGTTGTGTTGTGTATCCAAACATTTCAGCGAGCGGCACCTTTGCTGACACCACCTTGATGCCGTTCGGCAAATCGACAAACCCTTCAATGTTTGCGCGCTTTGATGAGAGACTGCCCGACACATCACCGAAGAATTTTTCTGGAGCGGTAACATCAACCTTCATAATAGGTTCGAGAATAACTGGCTTTGCACGCTTTGTTCCCTCTTGAAAGGCCTGTGATGCAGCAATTTTGTAGGCGATTTCAGATGAGTCAACATCGTGGTACGAACCGAAAATGAGTTCACATGAAATGTTCACCGCAGGGAAACCGGCAATAATACCGCGACCCATTGCTTCGCGAACACCCTTCTCAACTGCAGGAATAAATTCCTGAGGAATAACACCTCCTTTAATAGAGTCGATGAATTCGAAGTCATCGTAGCGGCTCACGTTTTTAGGAATCTTAGCATCTTTCTCAAGTGGTTCCATCGGCTTGAGAATAATTTTGACGTGACCATACTGACCCTTACCTCCCGACTGTTTAATATATTTATGTTCAGCCTCAGCAGTTGCAGTGATTGTTTCGCGATACGCCACCTGCGGCTTTCCAACGTTTGCTTCAACGCTAAATTCTCGCTTCATGCGATCAACCATAATTTCGAGGTGGAGCTCACCCATGCCGGCAATGAGCGTCTCGCCTGTTTCTGGGTTTGAACTGATTTTGAATGTTGGATCTTCATCAGACAATTTCTTAAGCGCCATACCCATTTTCTCTTGGTCGGCTTTTGTTTTTGGTTCAATGCGAAGCGATACCACCGGCTCAACGAACTTAATGACATCGAGAATAATAGGATTCGCCTCATCACAGAAGGTGTGTGATGTCTTTGCTGTTTTCAAACCTACTGCTGCAGCAATCTCTCCGGCAAACACCCGCTTCACTTCTTCACGCTTATCAGCCTGCAATCGTACGATACGGCCGAGGCGTTCTTTTTCACCGTTCGTTGCGTTATACAAATATGAACCTGACTCAACCGTACCCGAGTACACACGGAAGAATGTCAGTTGTCCAACGAATGGATCGTTTTGCAACTTAAATGCGAGTGCAGAAAATGGTTCTTCGTCCGAAGGTCCGCGGAAAATATCGCCACCAGTTTTTGGATCGATACCGTGCACAGGTGGAAGATCAAGTGGTGATGGTAAGTAGTCAACAACTGCGTCGAGTATGAGCTGTACGCCTTTGTTTTTGAGAGCCGATCCCGTGAGCACTGGGATGAGATCAACTTTCAACGTTGCTTTTCGGAGTGTTTTCTTGAGCTCATCAACAGTTGGAATTTTTCCTTCGAAGAACGCGGTCATTTGTGCGTCGTCGTGTTCAACAATTTTTTCAACGAGAATAGTACGATATTTCTGTGCGTCGTCGAGATATTCAGCAGGAATTTCTTCTTCACGAATTTTGTTACCCATCTCCCCTTCGAAGTAGTACGCCTTCATTTTGAGGAGATCAATCACGCCAGCAAAATTTTCTTCCGATCCCATTGGCAACTGAATGCGCACTGCATTTTTATTGAGACGATCGAGAATTGATGCGAATGAACGCTCGAAGCTTGCGCCCATGCGATCCAATTTGTTGATGAAACAAATACGCGGCACCTTTCCTTCATCGGCGTAGCGCCAGTTAGTTTCAGATTGTGGCTCAACACCAGCAACACCATCGAATACCACCACAGCACCGTCGAGCACGCGAAGCGAGCGCTTCACTTCGGCAGTGAAGTCGATGTGGCCGGGAGTATCGATAACGTTGAAGCGACACTTTTTAGAAACATCAGCACCCATGTAGGTTGGGTTCCAAAAACAAGTGATGGCCGCAGCAGTAATAGTGATACCGCGTTCGCGTTCCTGTTCCATCCAGTCGGTCACCGTGGTGCCGTCGTGCACTTCACCAATTTTGTGGCTTTCTCCAGTGTAATAGAGCACACGTTCTGATGTCGTGGTTTTTCCGGCATCAATGTGGGCAATAATACCGAAGTTGCGGACACGGTCGAGTGGATAGTCGCGGTTCATAATCTCAATGGGTCAAATAATAAATATATGTATAAATCTGCTACGTTCGATATCGATTTTGGGCGTGTTCATATAGGTAGAACATGCAACAAAAATGTCCTCGGATTGTAGCATGGAGTAGCTAAAAGTCCATGCATGTTACGCGTGCTTACTGCAGCAATCCCACAGAGCAGTAACTATACGCTTCCCTTTCAGACCTTAAGTACACTAACGATATATGCAATGAACCCGAGTGCTGTGGTTGTATAAAATACAACTAAGTTGCTGTGGTAGTTTACGCCGCTCAGAGTGAGAATCGTGAAGACAATCGTAGCCACAATAGGAATATTCAATACAACAAGGTACCGCCACCATCCAACCTTCCCTACCAACGATTCACTATAACTCGGTTTGAGTGTGTGTTTTTTGTGCTGATTAAGCGCAAGGAGCGTTAGCGTTATAAGTACTGGCAATATAAAGAGGGCGGTTTGATTTACTTTAAGAGTGACGAGTATGAAATAGAGGATGAAGATTGCGCTCAATATGAATACCTCCGTGCGACTCGGTCTAGATACTGAAAAAGACGGATGGGTTGCAATCCAATATGCAGGGATAAGCGGCAGCGTTGAAAGGAGCGCGAATATGAAAAACTTCACTATCGCACCGTTAACATCTCCCGACAGCAGTAACACATTCATACGATGTCCTGGTTCGTAGAGCCACATTACTGCCCAAAATCCATAGCCAATACCGATAAGTGTCGATACGACGCCCATGCGCATAATTGAGCCACTCACAAGATTTTTTCTCACAACAAACCATCCAATCAAAATGGTAATGAGCGAGTGCCAGGCCAAACTTGTCCATGAAATAGTAAGTGGAAAAGCGATATCAGGAGTTCCGTAGAGTGTTTGCACCAACAACCCTTCGCCGAGAAAACCGTAGAGAGCCCCCGCGAGAAAAAGAGACCACACCGTATGTACCTTAAAATAATTCACCACCGACAAAAAGACGAGTGCCAACACAGAGTATGCGATATAGGTAATGAGCAACTGAGACAGTGCCATCCCATCTGGATCATACGATGCCCAAAACATGAGCTCCGAAAAGTACATCAGAATGTACCCAGCAGCGAGAGCAGCGATCAGACGTTTCATAAAAGCTACCATACATAAAGTATAGCAAGCTTTTATGCGTGCAGTTTAGAATAAGGGTCGAGGGACCTTACCACGCAAAGTGTGCAAATGCCTTGTTGGCCTCGGCCATCTTGTGCGTATTTTCACGCTTCTTTACTGCATCACCTTCGTTTTTAGATGCTGCGATAATTTCTTCAGCAAGCTTGATGTGCATTGGCTTTCCCTTTTTGCCTCCTGCTGCATCTTTCAACCAGCGGAATGAGAGTGAGAGACGTCGTTCTGGACGAACTTCACGAGGCACCTGATAGTTAGCACCACCGACGCGGCGTGAACGAACTTCCATAGTAGGACCAACGTTTTTGATTGCTTCTTCAAATACCATCATTGGCTCTTCGGTTTTGAGCTGTGTTTTGATGACATCGAGGGCACCATAGACAATAGCGCGAGCAGTATTCTTTTTACCACTATCCATGATCACATTGATAAACTTTGCGATCTTCTCTGAGTTATAGATTGGATCTATACCAGCTTTATTACGATTTTTTACTTTGCGTCGCATGAAATTTCAGAAATTACTAGAATTATTTAGCTTTTGGCTTTTTGTTACCGTACTGGCTACGGCCTTTTCGGCGAGCTTCAACACCAGTTGCATCCAGACGACCACGTACTACTGAGTAGCGAAGACCTACATCTTTTACGCGACCTCCCTTCAACATAACCACTGAGTGTTCCTGGAGGTTGTGGCCCATACCAGGGATGTACGCAGTTACCTCAAGACCGTTCGTGAGACGAACGCGGGCAATTTTGCGAATAGCTGAGTTCGGCTTCTTTGGAGTTTTGGTTGTCACTTTAATACATACACCACGCTTGAACGGAGCGAAGTAAAACTTAGGACGGTTTTGGAGTGTATTAAAACCACGAGTCAGGGCAACTGACTTCGATTTGTGCGGTGCGCTCTTGCGCTTTCGCTTTATCAATTGGTTGATTGTCGGCATGAACAAGTACAATACTATGCGTCTATGGGAAATGCAAGTATATCTCTATCACCCACTCCACCACAGGCATTACCCAAGTGAGACACCTGTGATGAGCTTGAATACACCAACAATTACCGGCGACAACCACGACGAAAAGAAGATAACAAAGAGGGCTACAAATAAGAGCGAGTACTGCTCGAGCGTAGTGCGAATGTGCATCCAACGGTACGGCAGCACTGAAAAGAGGATTTTTGAACCATCGAGTGGTGGAATTGGTAGCAGATTAAAGATAGCTAGACCGAGGTTGATAATCGTACTGGTCGCAGATATATGAATGAATGCTATTGGAAGGCCTAGATCGAGGCCAAACCGAACCAAAAGACCGAACACCGTCGCAATGAGTATATTTGAGACAGGCCCAGCAACAGCTACGATTGCTTCACCCCAGCGCTGGTTTCGCAGGTTGTATGGGTTAAACGGTACCGGCTTTGCCCAACCAAAAAAGAAATTCCCTGGCAAAATAGCCAAAAGTGTTGGTAGCAACACCGAACCAACGGGGTCGAGGTGCTTAATCGGGTTCAGGGTGAGTCGTCCCGCATACAGAGCCGTTTTGTCACCGAGCCAGAGAGCTGCATATCCATGCGAAATCTCGTGGATGACGACTGACATAATAATGAGGACGATGTTAAAGATAGTATCCATATTGCAATTTGATTGTTGTATGGTAGCATACTCGAACATATGGCAAAGGTATGCGCAGTTACAAAAGTAGGATCACGCATGGGCGGCGGGTACTCAAACCGCACTCGTGCTACGCAGTTCAACCCAACCGGAAAAACTCGTAAGTACCCTAACTTGCAGAAGAAACGCATATTTGTACCTGAACTCAAAAAGACAATTACTCTCCTCCTCTCAACTCGTGCAATCAAAACAATCAACAAGCGTGGCGCATTCCAAACACTCAAAAAAGCAGGTCTCGTATAACGACAACCTGCACAGTACACACATACCGCCGAAATAGCGTAACTATTCCACCCTGCTGTTGCATAAACAGCAGGGTGTGGTTTAATCGCATCAAACGTGTTCTTTACACCTTTCACTGGCCAGTGGCCTGGAGGATTCATGGGACAAGTCGGACAACGTGTATTGCCGGTAAACGGTAAGCGGAGCGAATTCCACAATCGGCGGTTACAACTTCGGAAACAGCTGCTCAAGGAAGTAGCTGCGCTCTCAGTAGAGGAAATTACACCTGCTGACGCCTGTTGCTGCAGCACCACATGCTTGCACTGGAGTACCTGCTCGACACTCGCAGAAGCAATGGCTCCGGCACCACAATTTGATTTTTCAAAAATGCGCCCACCCATTGGTATGCCGACGGCGCACACGCCCACCCACCGCGAACCAGAGCATTCACTGGTGATCACCCAATCTTCACGATAACCTTCATAAACTCGGAATATATTCCGGGTTTTATTTTTCGGTAAAAATACTTGCTCCGTCGGTTGTAGTAATAATAGTGCCCTGTTCGTACGTGCCAAGTATTTCAACATCGTACTTTATGAGAGCGTCGAGGGTTTCAGAATGCGGATGTTTATACTTATTATCTTTCCCCGCAGAAATAATTGCCATCCAAGGGGCCACTGCAGCGAGAAACGTTTCCGACGCTGATGTTCGTGAACCGTGATGACCTGCCTTGAGTACTTCACTCTGAATTGAGCTCTGTGTAGTTGAAGCAACATATGCCACATGCTCAAGTATTTTATTTGGCGCATCACCGGTGAGTAGGTAATCGATATCGCCATACGAAAGCCGGGCAACAATTGACCCCTCGTTTGCTGACTCATCTGAAACATCGTAGTCAGGAAAGAGAATAGTGAGCGTTACGCCCTCCCCTAAATCGTATACCTGGCCAGCGCGAGCAAGAATAATTGCAGCATGCTCATCGACACTCGCCTGTTCGACCACCGTAAAAATTTCAGTTGTTTTTTGTGTGCCCGGTTTCAGCACGGTATCAACACGATACACATCGAACACGTCGACAAACCCACCAATGTGATCGTTATCGGGATTAGTAATAATGACCATGTCGATAGTGCGGTCATACCATTTCATTACTTTTTTAAGTGCCGGCAAAATACGGCCGGGAGGCCCGGCATCAACAAGCACTTGGTACCCTGACGGTGACTCAATAAAAAGTGCGTCACCTTGCCCAACATCGAGGAATGCAACCGTGAGCAGTGTTGCCGGATCCGGTCCAGCAAGAGGAGCATGCCAATGCCAAAAAATCCACATAGCAGCGACGAGACACAATATGCAGAGCACAAAAAAGATAAGTACCTGGGCACGATATATTCTTGCAAACATATAGTGGAGTATATCGCACCAGTACTGTAGCCACCGTGAACAAAAGATAAAGCATTTCTAAAGTGCTACACTTACTCCGTATTACTTATATGAAATCCATGTATAAAGAACAATCATTTTCAACTCCTGAGCTCGCTGGTATTTCAAAAAAATCTATCGACGAACACCTCAAGCTCTACGCTGGGTATGTAAAACATGCAAACCTCATTATCGAAAAAATTAACGAACTGAAAACAGATAGCGAAAAAAATGCGTACCTCATCGGAGAACTGCAGCGCCGTTTCGGATTTGAATTCAATGGTATGCGTAACCACGAATACTATTTCAAATCACTCGAAGGAGGATCAACAACCTTCCCTGCACACAGCACGCTGAAGGGGGCTCTCGAAAAACAGTTCGGTTCATGGGAAGCGTGGCTCGCACAATTTAAAGCGATCGCACTCACCCGGGGCATTGGCTGGGCAATGCTGTACTACGATCCGCACACACAAACATTTGCACACGCATTTGTTGAAGAACAGCACCTCGGACAATTAAATGGCCTCCCGCTCGTACTTGGTCTCGACATGTGGGAACACGCGTACATGCTCGATTACGTACCAAGTGAAAAGAAAAAATACATTGAAGCTTTTTTTGCCAATCTGAACTGGAGTGTTATCGAAGAAAATTATAAAAAATCAGTCACTGGGTAGTGACTGCGGCAATATCAGCAATTGAATTAACTGCCTCGGCGAACCATTCGTCGGGGTAGTTTTCAATAGGGATATTTAATCGTGTGAACTGCATACGTTCCCACAATGCACCCGTTGATGTTTGGTATGTCGGAAACATGAGCGCGCCGTGAATTTCACCAGACTCAAAAATTGGTCGGTAAATTTCATCGAGCACCTCCTGACAGTAGCCGGTGTTCCCCGTTACACGACGCCAGTATTTAACCAGCGGAGTAATTGCTATCTGCAGCGGGATGAGGTTAAACACCGATACCCCTCGCGCAAGCGCAATACGAGTACACGCATCAAACAGCGCGAGGTTTTTTTCAGAGCACTCAAACCCGCCCGTGGAAATTGGTCCCGACAGTGCGTGACGTTTTCCCGGTAAACGGCGAATGACGTTAATTGCAATCGCTGGCAATTCGCCAAACGAGCGAACCTCTCGAACAAGCCACAAATCCGCAGGTGTCCAACAATCGCTGATCGGAATAATCTGCTCCATAAAAAGAACTCCTTTCAAAAACTTTCACTAGGCTACCATGTTGGTTCGGGCAGCGCCAGTACTGTGGGTTTCTGATTTATGTTTTTCATGCCGGTACATCCCATAGCCTACCCCGACATAAAAAAGCGCAGCTGCCCACCATGGCAGGCGTAACGTTTCATAGTATGCAAAATCGAGATGTGAAAACCAGTTAATAACAGCGAGGTTGATTGTCAGTAGATAGTGCAGCGGAGCCGCTGCAAGCTGTGAAACGGGTTGTGAAACTAGGCCGAACACACCGGTCAAGAAACCAGCTAACATAGCCCACGGCACCGTCGGCACCACCAGAAAGTTGGCAGGAAGCGCCACAACCGAGAGCGTCCCCGTCGTATATAGCAGGAACGGTGTCATAAACACGTACACTGCAGTCGTGGTCATGATCGACTCACGCGCCCATAGTCTAGCAAAGGGAGATAAAATCCTGATAAAGAAAAGATAAAGAAAATCTGAAAAATATATCAAGGCAAAAGTAGCTAGGAATGACAACTGGAAAGAGAAATCGAATGCGAGAGTGTACGGATTCCACAACACCATACAGAAGGCTGACAAGAGTAACGACCGACCACCATCACATCGGCGCAGCATACACTTTCCAATCAGCGCCGCAAACGCCATGCATGATGCACGAATAACTGTCGTCTGCCCGCCGGTCATGAGTACAAAAATGATAATAGTGAGTGAGCCACCAAAAAGCGCCGCCCGGCGCGACCAGAGCAAACACAGCGACACAACCTGGCTAAGAATAATACTGACGTTGAATCCTGATAACGCAACCGTGTGTGACAGTCCTGTGCGACGAAACATATCTTGCAGATCGCTTGATACCGCTTGTTTCCCTTCAATTAAAAATCCCGATACGAGCCCTGCTTCATCTGGCGGCAACACCTCATGTAGCTGAGCAACAAATGTATGCTTTGCCGCCAATAAAAAAGTCACAACGGAATTACCACAATTGTCATCCACCACAGCAGTCGTCGCTTTTCGTACAATGCCCATAACGCCATCTTTTGCTAAAAATTCTGGATACTGAAATACCCGGCCAGACGGCGTAATAAATGATTCAGGTAGTTCAAAAGTTCCGCTTACAGTTACACAATCGCCGTACGAAATTTTCGCATACAGTGATGTATACACCAGTAGTCGTGAACCACCGTCGAGTGCAAGTACAAATCGTTGATCGCGATCACGATGCTCAGGTTCAGTTACAACACTTCCCGAGATAAACAGTTTTTCTGCCTTCAAAAAAGGAGACTCACCGAGCATTTTTTCTGCAACAGAAAATCGGAGCATGCCTGCAGTGACACACAGAGCTATACACGCAGCACTGTGAATATATTTTTGTGTTGTGTCAAAAAAAGAAAGTGCGCCCAGTGCTCCACAAAAACCAAAGAGCACATACCACGAAAAAAAGTGATGCGAAGAAATAAAAATACCAACACAGAACGCACAGATACTGAGCGTAACGATATGCATGCCCACTGCATAGATCTATCACATCAACGCAACACACTCGCTCAAAAAATAATAATGTTTTTCTGTAGAAAAAATCCTACCAACTACACCGACCACTCTCGTACCAGCGCTTGTTCTTCAGCTGCCGAAAAGACTTTTTTAAATTTTGCCGCTTTCCCATGTACCCGATCCTTACATTCATCCCACGTTTTATGTGTCTGCACTACCCCACCAATCACACTGATGTATGAAAATGCTTTGCGTGAAGAGGCAGACTTTGATTTCGACGGCAACTGCGCTTTTTTATGCTTCGCGGCAGCGGCAATAACTGCGGGAGAAAGGTCGAGCGACACCTCGTATGCTTTGCGTGTACCATCGTACAGAGATACTGCATCACCTGTTGCATAGGCAGTCGCGATGTCGTCTACTCGCTCGTTTGCAGGAATGCCTGCGTGTCCGGGAATGACATGCCACTCAATATTAAAAAGCGCTGACGCATCAACAAGCGCTTGCCAGAGCTCAACATTTTCAACAGGTTTTTTTTGTGACGTCATCCAATTATTGCTGGTCCAGCCGTTCACCCATTCAGTAATTCCTTTTTTGACGTAGGTTGAATCGGTATACACAGCAACCGCTGTTGCCTGTGCGGGAACTAATCCCAGTCCTTCAATGGCAGCAGTGAGCTCCATTTTGTTGTTGGTAGTTCGGCCAACGTATCCACCCTTTTCTTCGACGTGCCTTTCGCTGGCAACAACTACACCCCAGCCACCAGGACCAGGATTTCCTCGAGACGCCCCGTCGCAAATGATAATAACTTTCATATATATGTACGCTTAGAGCGCGTGTGCTGGCAGTATAGCAACAATTCGCAGACGAATCTCGCGGCGACCAAAGGTTGATTGCTCAATGGTGCCGATGACGGTTGCTGGTTTTCCCTGCTCGACCGGATGTGCAAATGATGTTGGATGTGAGAAAAAAGCGATTGCAGAAACCGACGACCGTTGCCCGAGGCTATCATCGCGCAGTGACATTTTTAAATGGTTCGCTTGTTTGCCGAATGTGCCAACAGAATCGACAATGACATTTTTAAAGCCGAACAACGGTTTTGCATTACCAACACCAAACGGCTGCAGCTTCATCACCGACGCAAGCGTGTAGCGGTTTACGTCGCTGAGCGGAAGGATCGCATCAAGTATCGGCGCCTCCTCAGATAAACCGGTGCCATGGGCTGCGTGTGCAGCAATGAGAGCCTCAGAAAAAGTATAAATATGATCGGATGAGACAGAGAATCCACCGCTGCCGTGATGACCCCCAAAGTGATCAAACACGTGTGATGCGTGCTGCATGAGATGCACAACACTCACCGAACCATCTGAGCGGCACGATCCTTTATAGACCGAACCTGTTTCGCGCCCCCACAAAAACACCGGACGCTGATACGTTTCAACCAACGTATTTGCAACCAGACCGAGGAGTGATGGACGCCATGTTGGATTACCTGTCACAATCACCGACGGCACCTTGTCGGGCGAGGTGTATATTTTTGCCAAATGGTGCTGCACTTCTTTTGAAATACGAGCTACCAACCCCTTACGTTCGTCATTGATTGCGTTTAGGTGTACCGCAAGGTCATGAGCGGAGGCCGCGTCGCGCGCACTGAGGAGTGAGAATGCGTCCATTGGTACGCCCATGCGCGACGCGGCATTGATACGCGGCGTAATCATAAAACCGACGTCGTCTTCGCTAATGGTAGATTGTTGGGTTTTGATGATGCGCAACAATTCCTGCAAACCAGGACGACGTGACTTACGGAGAACTTTTAAACCATAGTGTGCAAATACTCTGTTTTCGCCGGTGAGCGAGACCATGTCAGACAATGTCGCGATGCCCACCATGTCGAGCCACCACTTTTCTTGGCCTGGCTTCACACCAAATGATTGTTTACTGAGTACGGCACATGCCACCTTATAAAACAGCGCTGCTCCACAAATATTCTTGTTTGGATAGGCACATCCTTCTTGCTTTGGATCAACCACCGCGCATGCAGCAGGCACTCCCCCTTCTGCTGGTTCATGATGATCAGTGACAATCACATCAATGCCACCTTTTTGAGCGGCGGCAATTTCTGATACATCAGTAATGCCACAGTCGATGGTAATGAGGAGCTGCACACCGTCGGCAATAAATTTCTCAATTGCTTCGTGGTTTAATCCAAATCCTTCATGGTGTCGATGTGGAATGTAGATTGAAAAGTGAGTGTAGCCAATTGCCGTAAAAAAATCGTGTGCGACCACAGCCCCCGGGATACCATCAGCATCGTAATCGCTATAGATTACTATTTTTTCTGCACGTGCAATTGCCGTAAGGATTCGATCAACCGCCACATCGAGCCCCTTCAGGAGCCATGCATCGTGGGTATGAGCCTCATAATCAGGAATGGTAAAGGCTAGGGCCGCTGCGCCAGTCATTATTCCGCGATGAAAGAGGAGGTGTCTCGTTAGTGCTGGGTAGTGCCCGAGCGCTTCATGAGCTTTTTCGGGAATTTCAGGACGTACGACGTACGGCAGCGTTGATTTCGGAAGTGACATCGGGCTATTTTAACACGGACACACGTGGCACAAACCAAAAAGTGTTTTACACTATATATATGAACATTGATCCAACCTGCATCTTCTGTAAAATCGTGGCTACACAAGTTCCCGCACATGTTGTCTACGAAGACGACGAATTTCTCGCCTTCCTCGACATCAATCCTCGTTCCCCTGGCCACACGCTCGTTATTCCAAAAGAACATCATCACTGGGTATGGGATGTTCCAAACTTTGCCGCGTACACCGCTGTTGCACAAAAAATTGCACACGCACAGCGCGCCGCATTTGGTGTTGAATTAATTATTGGCAATATTGTTGGCGAAGAAGTACCACACGCTCACTTTTGGGTGTACCCGGATCCAGCACACACGGAGGGCAATCCAAAAAACTTTGCAGGTAACGCAGAGAAAATAAAAAGCTGTATTGCTGCAAATTGCTAGTTTTGTACCAACGCCTCAATCCCCGGCAGTGTCCCCTTCTCTAAGAATTCAAGCATTGCTCCACCTGCAGTAGAAACATGGGTAAAGGTATGTTCGATATCAAGCTCTTTAATCGCGGCAACAGTATCACCGCCGCCGAGAATTGTTTTCACCCCATCGAGTGCGCACTCAGAAAGACCTCGAGCAAGATCGAGCGTGTAGTGCTTGTAGCCAAACTCGTACGCACCGAGTGGGCCATTCCATACAACAAGTTTTGCTGCATGAGCAAGCGCAATAAGCTGCGCAACTGTTTTTGGCCCGTTATCAACAATTTTTTCATCAGAACGAAGCGCTTCTGGTATCGTCACGCGGGTTTGCTTTGAGCCGTCTGTTGTTTCGGCAATGACATCAACAGGTAAGAATAGTTTTCCATTTTTCAAAAGTTCTTTTTCATTGAACGAACCTTCTGCCACAAGAGAGTGGCCAATGTCATACCCTGCCGCCCGGAAAAAATTGTGTGCCAAGGCACCACCAACAAACACCGTATCCGCAAGTTCTAAAAATTTCTGCACTAACGGCACCTTCGTATCAAACTTTGCTCCACCGAGCATAAATACAAATGGATGCTCGGGAGTAAGCGCTGCTGAAAGTGCTTTGTACTCAGCCTCAAATTGCAAACCAGCATACGACGGTATGTGTGCAGCGATACCAACAACCGATGCGTGCATACGGTGTGATACAGAAAATGCATCGTTTACAAAAATATCTGCTGTTGCCGCGAGAAGACGTGCCAACCCAGGATCATTTGTCATTTCGCCATCGAGCAGGCGAACATTTTCAAGGAGAACAATCCGCCCAGTATCGGTTGTAGCAAGTGTTCTCGAGAACAAGTCGAGACCACGGCAGAAGGTTACCGGCACCGCTGCTGACAACAGTGGCACAATCGGCTCAAGCGTTTTACCAGCGCTTTCGATATGGCTTATCACTCCAACCTTTGCTCCCTGTGCTACCAGCCATTTAATAGTGCGTAAATTTTTACTGATGCGTGTTGAATCAATCACCACCCCATCAACAACTGGCACGTTAAAATCGGCACGCACTAGTACTCGCTTTCCGGCAAGCGGACCAGCATCATGAATTCGTGGAAGTGTATGCATAGAACTAAATAAATCTACTTAACCGCATCAACTATTTTTAACAAATCAAGAAATCCGTTCGTCAGGCTCTCACGCCCGACCAGTAATCCCTGCACTCCCCCTTTCTCAATAATCTCCGCTGCATTTTCAGCAAATACCGATCCGCCGTATACTATCGGAATCGTCTTCGCAACATCCTTGGTAAAAATATCGCCGAGTGTTTTTTTAATGAAGATCATCATGCTGTGAATGTCGTGAGTGTTCATTGGTTCGATTGCTCCTATTGCCCACACCGGCTCGTATGCAATAACCAGTTGCGCAAGTGCTACACGCGGCAACCCCGTAAGTGCCGATGCAAGTTGTGTGCGAATACCATTAAAGTAGCTGCCGTCGGCATCGCGGGTAGTTTCACCGATACAGAGCGTTACCCCAAGGCCTGCTTTAAGCGCCGCAATAACTTTCTTTTGAATGAGCTCGTTCGTCTCACCGAGCGCGCGGCGCTCTGAGTGGCCAATGATTGTGCTCGAGACGCCCGCATCAACAAGCATCGTCGGAGAAATTTGCCCGGTAAATGAACCTTTCTGTTCGTACCATGTATCTTGTGCTGCAACGACAAGTTTCTTGTGTTGTGCCTTTACAAAAAGGGGCGCAAAGAGTGTCGGCGGCGCAACAACAACCTGTGTTCGCTTGAGATTTGTGCTTATTCGTTTAATACCTGAAAAAATACGCTTCGCTTCTTCTACTGTCTCCGGGTTCATTTTCCAATTGGCAATAACTGTTCGCATTGCCACAGTATACTAAATTTCTTCCCAAGAAATAGTTGTGTACTGGTCAGAAGTGAGCGGAAATGACGGCGGCGGCCCGTAGAGGAGGTTACCATCATAATTAATACTTCGGGTGCCATAGCCAGTACCATCAGTATATGCAAAGCCGTATCGTCCATTAGTCGCGATCATGCCAAACAATGTCAGTACTGAACGAATTCGATTCGATCCACACGCACTTTGATAGTAGTAGCGCCCCGCACGGCCGTTTTGAGCAACAAGCGCTGCATCGATACGCAAATCGTCTTCACTGTAGAGTCCGACATTCACATTTCCTTGGGCAATCAGAGCAATAACGTCTCGACCGTCATAATTGGTATACCGGAGATCATTATTTATGGTGATATGTCTATTTGATGTGTTTGGAAAGCGCCCAGCGGCAATAGTGATACGTGCACTGTTGATTGTCCCCTCAACCCAGATGTTATCCTCAACAAACACCAGGCCGTTTGCAGGAATAGGATAGTTAGCAACAAACACCTGGCCGGTACCGTTGGTACGAACACTCCATGTCCCCCACTCATCTTGGTTGTTTACGTTTGTGCAATTATTCGGCGCAGCCTGCAGTGATGTGAGGCGATACACATCAAAAGTGTCGTCTGTTTTGAGCACAATACGATACCCTGACGATCCTGAACTCGAGATGTAGCGGCCCGCCGACTGAGCATTCGCTTTAATTTGGGCAAGGTCGGTGGTGAGACCGGTAAAATCGAACGCAGGTACCGGAAAGAGGCGGCCGGCCAAAAAGACATCGCTTCGAGTTGACACCGGATTCGTTGGCGGCGCCTCAGCTGATCGAAAAGTGATATTTACACCCGATGCTGCCGGCACGTTCACGTGGGTATG
>CAZXUM010000001.1:0-26201 GCA_964644005.1 uncultured Candidatus Saccharibacteria bacterium | reverse complement strand
GTCGAATGTTACCGACCCCGGTGTACACTTTTTAGAATTTCCGTACGAAGGAACAGAAACATTCGATCCAAAAAAATTACCGCCACACAAGGAGATTGCGGGATTTGTTGTTGAAACGTTTCAAGGATGGGGCGCGTGGATGTATCCAAAAGGATTTTTGAACGATCTTTCATCGTTTGCTAAAAAAGTGGGAGCGCTGGTTGCCTTTGATGAAATGCAAGCAGGATTTTATCGCATGGGACCACTGTATGGCTACATGACCTACGGCAGCGATATCAAACCCGACATCCTCGGTCTCGGCAAGGGTATTTCATCATCACTACCACTCGGTGCGGTGCTCAGTCGCAAAGAGATTATCGACCTCGATGAAAAAGCCGACCTGCACGGAACACAATCGGGTAATGCGGTAGTGTGTGCTGCGGCTCTCGCAAACATTGAATTTTTGTCAGATAAAAAACGGATAGCCGCTCGTGAAAAAACGATGCGCTTTTTTGAGGACCGACTCCGCGCACTCACGTCATCGCCGCTTATTAAGCAGGTGAATGTGCGCGGTATGATTGCTGCTCTCATTTTTCACACAACAGAAGATGCGACGCGAGTCGTGCACGCCTGTATCCGTAATGGTGTCTTGCCGGTATGTACTAACAAGCACTCAATTAAAATTGCGCCGCCGCTGACGATTACTATTCCTGCGCTTCGCGAAGTGTTCGCTGTGTTACAGGAGGCGTTGTACTAAGAGTTAGCTAAAATTGGATTAGCTAAAATTCTTCTTGAGATAGTCGTAAATTTCCCAGTCTCCTTTTTCGAGGGTGTACTTGATGAAATTAAAATCTTCGATGCGATCTACTTCGCCCGTATCAGGGCTGGCATAGGCAAGGATTTTTTTACCGTGGGCAGTTGGGTTGTTGCGAATCCAATCGGTAACGATAATATCGACGTAGCCATCGGGTAGGTAGACCGGTGGAAACGTTTGGCGCGGTAAGTCGTAGTAATCGTCGCGCGGATCGTCGGGGAATAGACCGGTGAAAAAACCGTTTTCGATGCCGAATAATTTATACGGAGATTCGCGAATTTCATGACCAGAGCGAAGCGAGCTTGCCTCGGGGTGCTGCTGTATGAGCTCGATAGCGGCATCAATGTGCTGTGGATTGCGAACCGGTGTTGTTGGACGAAGGTTTACAAAATACTTCGGCTGGGCAGGTTCATTTTTCTCAAACCACTCGAGCGCGTGGTGCAGATAGTGGTAGTCGGGCGAAGCGTCTGTTGCGAATTGCTGCGGGCGAATGAAGGGAACTTCGGCACCAAATTTTTTTGCAACAGCAGCGATTTCTTCGTCGTCGGTACTTACAATTACTCGGTCAACTTTTTTTGCCAGCGTTGCCGCAACAATTGAATACGCAACAAGGGGGAATCCACCGAGAGAGTAAATGTTTTTTCGGGGCACTCCCTTTGAACCGCCTCGAGCGGGAATAATGGCAACAACAGGCTGCGGAGTGTTCATAGTGGCTCATTATAGGCTAGGTACTGCACCTATTCAATACTGAATACGGATAATTGACAGTAGCTGACGTGTCGTTAAAAAGAAAGCCCCGCGAATGCATGCATTCGCGGGGCAGTTTTTATACACAAACAGATAGTTCAGATCACGCGTCGGACACGGCGTAGCTTGTTGATAGCCGCCTGCTCATCGGGGTAGATAGTAATCTTCCCGTCGCCGTTGGCCAATTGCAGATCACGAATCCATTGGCATAGTCGCGCAAACTCGTCGGGTTCGACCGAAGCGGCCTGGTCGGAACCGTACATACCCCGTTCGATGGTGATATGTTTTTCAATCAAGTCAGCGCCCTGAGCGACAGCCGCGTACGTCGGCACAATGCCGGTGTCGTGGCTGGACTGACCAACCGGAACACCGAATGCTTCTCGCAGAGTGCCGATGCCCCGCAGATTAACGAGCGGAAGCACAAGCTCCGGCGTGCTTGTCCCTTGCGGGTACACGCTGGTGCAATTCATGAGAATGAGATTGTCAGTGCCGCCGAGTAATCCGATGGAGACACGGATACTTTCGAGTGTCGACATTCCCGTCGAGAAAATGAGCGGACGACCAGTTGCTCGCATGGCAACAAGAAGATCGTCGTCTTCATTGCACGGTGAGGCAATCTTGTGGAACGGCAGGTTGAACTGCTCCATGCGTTCCACAGAAGCGACGTCCCAACATGAGACTGACCACGCAATGCCGACTTGTGCGCAGTACGCGTCGATTTCACCGTATTCGTAATCCGTGAATTCGAGCATGTATTTCTGCTCTTCCGTGCGACCGTCTTTAAAATTGGATGTCTCCAATCGTGTGAGACAGTGTGCCGGAATGACGCGGCGGGTGATGGCGTTCTTGAGGTACGGCAGACCCTTCTCGACAATGTCGGGGCGGGGTTTCTGCAAATCCTGCGGACTGTAGACGACGGGGATCGTTCGTGTCTGAAACTTTACGGCATGTGCGCCAGCGTTGGCAGCAATGTCGATGAGTTTCTTGGTGAGATCAGTGTCGCCGTTGTGGTTGATGCCGATTTCGGCAATGACGTAGGTCGGGTGGCCCGGGCCAACCAGTGCGTTACCTACCCGTACAGGCTCAATGGTGTGTCCCATTCGTTTCTCCTTTTTGTATGTGTTTCGAAGGACAGTGTCAGAAGTGACTGAAAAACCACGTTTTTCTCTGCCTGCATAGTAGCAAATGGGTATAAAGATGATATAAAGGATTGTGTTATGATACATGAAATGCAAAACGTCAAAAAGATTACTTTTCCCTATTTTCTCGACCATTCTCGACCGGCGCAGCGAGCTCATACAGGAACCGTAGTGTTTTTTGGTACTAATTTTTGTGATCTTCCGATCGGGTGGAATATGCAGGGGTTTATTCAAAAGACGAACCAGATGCTTGCATACATCAGAAAACATTTTCCGGAACACCGATTGCTCTACCAGGCACATCCCAACGAAACAAAAGAAGCGTCACTGATTGACCTGTCTGGATTTGAAATTGGTGAACCGACGATAGCTGAAGTTTTTTTGTACAGAGAGAGTCACCATGTCGACTATGTCTTTTCAGCATTGTCGTCCGCTTCAATTTCGGCCTACGCTATGGGATATCGATCGGCTATTTTTATCGACACACTCATGGGAGCTGTTACCGAAGAGTATATTGAGCGGTACCGCCACTATTTTGCTGGATTGCCGGATACTTTTTTTATCAGATCATTTGATACGTCACCGCCGACGGATCGACTGCAGTTGTCGGTTACGGAAGAAGATGCCGCATTTCAAGAGATCGCTCGAGCGGTAGGAGATACAAAGACGCTGTGGGTTCTTGCTGCTGATCCGGCAATAGCACTGCGCGCATCGATATGTATTGCGCGGATAAAACGTATTAGTCCAGAACTACGAGCGGTTCTGGTGAAGAGTCCAAATAAACGATGGGATGCTATTGCTGGTGATCAGAATGTATTTGCTCCCTTTGATACTGTACACATTCTTACGTATTCTCGAGTACGGTATTCACTCCGGCCGCGAGCAACACGGAATGTGTTGCGTGTTGCTCGTGAGCTTAAAAAAATTCCGATTGCTGCGGACGATACTATTATAAGCCTTAGCAATCTAATGTTTGAAGAAAATTGTCTACTGTCATACAACCCCGGCGCACAAAAAATATTACTGACTGAAAATCGCTGGTACGACTTTATTTACCAACAACATGCGCATCTGCCGGTATCGAAAAAATATACAACGGCATGGGGTGTCCGATTTTTTAACTACGTTCTCGAACCGCTGCTCGGATTGCATCGAACTATTTTTATGGAGTACCAAGACGGAAAGGGTACCAACTTCTTCCGCTATGCAAAACCCCTAGAAAAGATATATTCTAAAGTGTTCGTGCTCATGCCCGACCGTTAATTATTATATTCATCACCATGTTTGCCTACGTGCAGTGAATTACCGTCGGCGGCCCTGCAACTTTTTTCCATAGACTTACTACATCTCATTTTGGCACAAAGACAATTCGCCGAATGCTGACCTAGGACATGCGTCGAAAGGCTTTTAGCGCAGCATATGTGCGCGACCGTGCTGCCGGAGTATAATCGCTCCTCGGTGCCCCAGTCCTCAATCAAGCAAGCCGTAATCGTGACACCGCTACAGCCGAACACTCCTGGCAGCGGTCCCCTAGATCAATTACTACTTTTATGGGAATATAGCGAGATATGAAACGATACCTTATTAAACCGTACGAAGTGATAAAAAAGCATTTTAAAATTATGAAGCGGACGATTAAGGCTCCTGCCCTGCCGAAAAATCCTGATGGCAAGGTGTACGTAAATGTTGGCTGCGGCAACGATTCAGGTCCAGAATTTACGAACGTCGATGTTCTTACGTTTCCCAATATACACTATGTGCACGACATTATGGACCTTTCGATGTTCTCTTCAAAGAGTGTCGATCTTCTCTATGCCAGTCATGTGGTTGAGCATATCCCTCGTGAAAAATTACAGCAGACACTTCTCGAGTGGAAACGAGTACTGAAGCCGGGCGGTACGTTTCGTTTTTCTGTTCCTGATTTTGATAAACTGATCGCTATTTATCAGGGCAATGGAAGCATTGTTGATGTGGTGCGCGATCAGGTGCTTGGTCAAAAACCGCCGTATGATAATCACTACACGCTCTGGAATGAGGCGTACGCTCGCACATTTCTCGGTGATCTTGGTTTTGTAGATATCCGTCTCTGGTCACCAGACACTGTTGATCACCACAACTTCTCTGATCGATCATCGCGTGCAATTTCAGTACAAGGAGTTCCCGTACCGTTGAGTCTCAACATTCAAGCAAATGTGAGTTGAATAAGCAGTTTTTTTCCGAGCACTTTGGCTGAGAATGTATTGGTGTATAAGGTATAGGCTGATTCGCTGATTGCGGCGAGGTGCTCGGGATTGTTTTTTGCTGCAATAATTTTTTCTGCGAGATCGTGTGGGTCGCCGGGTATGCAGCACAAACAGGTAACATCTTCAGTGAATAGTTCGAGGACGGCACCATTTCTGCCCGTCAGGTACGGTAGTTTGAGTACAGCACTCTCAAATGCTTTGTGTGGAATAGTTCGGGTGAGTCGGGGGTGTTGCGCAAGCTGTCCAATAGAAAGGTGACACTTCAGCATTGCGTTGCGTAAGTGATCGATGGGTAGAAAGTCTGTTACCAGCAGTATATTTTTTGCTGGCGATGCAGCGACCAGCTCTCGAACTTTTTTTTCAAGCATGCCGTGACCGTAGATTTCAATTCGAATATCAGCGCGGGCAAGTGCCGGTGCCGCAGCAATTAATGTTTCAACCCCTGCTTCGGGTAAAAATTTTCCACGAAAAACGACAGCAAATTGCGAATGCTTCACCACTGCTGGATCAGGAAAAAAAGAACGTTCGTCGAGACTGGTATAGTGAACAATAAGTTTGCGTAGTGGAACAAAAAAGACTCGGTGAATGAACGCCCTCTGTGCTTCGCTCTCAACGAGTATGTATGTAGCTGCATGAAAGGCGACAGTGTCGGTAATCCAGTAGCGAAGGGAGGACAATGAAAACCACTGACCGTGCTGCCGAGAAATAATCATGCCTTCATAAAAAGAGGCGAGTGCATTGTACACAATAGGTGTTCGTGAGATGAGTCGGACGAATGGTACAAAAAGAACGCCAGTATACCCAACAATAATCCACGCAGGATTGTGCGTATCATAGCGGAGCGCCCGGCTGAGTTGTTGGTACTTTTTCCACCCAGTGTCTGTGAGCTCGGTCTCAGTTACGTGCACCCCTGCTTCTCTGAGTCCCTGTATGGTACTGAGATCGCGGGCATTGTCGCGATAGCTAGTTACGTAGTGTATGTACATTGGTGAGATACCACTGGTAGGTTGTGATGATACCTTCTGTGAGTGGAATGGCGTGTTTCCATCCAAGGGTATGAATTTTGCTGACATCGAGTAGTTTGCGGGGTGTGCCATCGGGCTTCGAAGCATTCCAACGAATAACGCCGGTGTATTCGACTGTTTTCTGGATAAGCTCAGCAACCTCTTTAATCGAAATATCTTCTCCGGTGCCAACGTTCACAATTTCTGAATCGTTATAGTTGTTCATCAAAAAAACTGACGCTGCAGCCAAATCATCGACGTGTAGAAATTCACGTTTCGGAGTTCCGCTACCCCATACCTCAACTTCCGGCGCGTTGCTCTTTTTGGCGTCATCAAATTTTCGAATGAGTGCAGGAAGCACATGCGATGCGGAGAGATCAAAATTATCACCAGGACCGTAGAGGTTTGTGGGCATGAGGCTAATGTAGTTTGTACCGTATTGCTTGTTGTATGACTGACACATCATGATGCCTGCAATTTTTGCTACTGCGTACGCGTTGTTTGTTGGTTCAAGTGGACCGCTCAGTAGGTACTCCTCTTTAATTGGTTGGGAAGCTAGTTTTGGATAGATGCATGAGCTGCCGAGAAACAGTAGTTTTGTTACACCAGAGAGGTATGCGTTGTGAATGATATTTGACTGGATGGTGAGGTTTTCGTAAATAAATTCCGCTGGCTTAGTGTTGTTAGCGTTGATACCTCCTACTTTTGCAGCAGCAACAAAGATGTACTCAGGTTTCTCTGTTGTGAAGAAAGAGTGAACCGCAGCCGTATCGAGCAAATCAAGTTCTTGGCGAGTGCGTGTGCAGATGTTTGTGTGTCCTGCGCCACGGAGCGCTCGCACAATCGCTGATCCTACCAGTCCATTGTGTCCTGCAACGAAAATTTTTGAATTAGTGTCCATGTTTTTTTTCTTGTTCGGCGATACGCATGTCTGCGTCCGTCATTAATCGAGCTAATTCTGCAAAAGTGACTGATGGACTCCAGCCGAAGGCCTTCTGTGCTTTTGAAAAATCTCCCTGTAAAAATTCTACTTCTGCAGGGCGAAAATAGCGCGGGTCGATACCAATAAGCTGCACGCCAGTCTTTGCATCAATTCCTTTCTCCTCAAGACCAGTACCTTCCCATATCAGATCGTATCCAAGATGCTTGGCGCACACCTCCGCAAATTCTCGAATACTGTGTGTTTCGTTTGTTGCAAGAATAAAATCGTCTGGAGTGTCGTGTTGGAGCATTCTCCACATACCTTCGACGTAATCTTTTGCATATCCCCAGTCGCGTTTTGCATCAAGATTACCAAGGTAGAGCACTTTTTCGAGACCAACTTTGATACGAGTGAGTCCGCGAGTGATTTTTCGGGTTACAAAGGTTTCGCCGCGACGAGGTGACTCGTGGTTAAACAAGATACCGTTGCTCGCAAAGATGTTGTAACTCTCGCGGTAATTTTTAGTGATCCAATAGCTAAATACTTTTGCAACGCCGTATGGAGAGCGGGGATAGAAGGGTGTTGTTTCTTTTTGAGGTGTTTCGAGCACCTTGCCGAACATTTCAGATGATGACGCTTGGTAAAATTTTGTTGCAACACCCGATTCTTTAATCGCGTCGAGAATACGCAAGGTGCCGATACCCGTAGCGTCAGCGGTGTACTCAGGGATATCAAAACTTACCCGAACGTGACTCTGTGCTGCGAGGTGATAAATTTCATTAGGTTTAATTTTTTCAATGAGACGTGAGAGCGACGATGAATCGTTAATGTCGCCGTAGTGGAGAAATAATCGACGATCAACACTTTGAGGTTTTTGGTAAATGTGCGCCAACCGTTCAGTATTAAATGATGAGCTGCGGCGGATTAATCCGTGCACGATGTAGTCTTTTTCGAGCAATAATTCTGCAAGGTATGAGCCATCTTGTCCAGTGATCCCCGTGATCAGAGCTTTTTTCATATATGTGTGAGTCTAACATAACTTGCTCCCACTTTTCCATGCTATACTCGCACCCATGAATGGCACATCGATGACTGGTACACTCGCGCGGTATTGCATGGTCGGGTGTCTTTTTTTGGTGACACTTGTTCCAACGATAGTGTTTAGCGCCTACTTCTTTCCGTTCATTACCGGAAAGAATTTTTTTTTCAGAATTCTGGTTGAAATTGCCGCTGTCGCATGGGTGGTAACCTGGTTCACTACACCGCAGTATCGTCCTCGTGCAACTGCAATGACCATTGCTTTGACCGTGTTTACCCTCATTATTGCAGCAGCAGATGTGTTTGGTATTAGTCCGTTTAAAAGTTTTTGGTCAAACTTTGAACGCATGGAAGGATTTGTAACACTTGCACACCTGGCGCTGTTCGCTCTCATGACAACAACGGTATTCACCGAAAAGCTGTGGATTCGTTGGTTTGCGACATCTGTTGGTGTTGCGGCGTACGTTACCATCTACGGTTTTACACAGTTGGTAGGAGAAACAACAATCAACCAGAGTGCAGATCGTTTGGATGCAAACATTGGCAACTCAGCCTACTTGGCGGTGTACATGATTTTCCATATTTTTACCGCCCTTGCGCTTGGGTATCGATTCCGCCACTGGCAGCGTTGGATTGTGTGGTCGCTCGTGCCGTTCATGACTATTATTTTGTACTACACCGGTACTCGTGGAGCGCTCCTCGGTTTTCTTGCTGGAGCTGGTGTCACCGCCCTTATTCTTGCAGTTACTGCTCGGCGCCGTCATCCTACCATCCAAAAAATTGCACTCGGTGGGGTTATTGCGGTTGTGCTCGTTATTGCTGGGTTTATGGTTGCGCAAAATACATCGTTTGTGCAGGAGAGCCGTGTGCTCTCTCGCTTCCGCGGCATTACCCTTGAAAACATTTCTGAAACGCCGCGCTTCATTATTTGGGGTATGGCTCTTGAAGGTGTTCAAGAACGACCACTCCTCGGCTGGGGACAAGAAAATTTTAACTACGTATTCAACAAATACTACGATCCACGCCTCTTCTTGCAGGAGCAGTGGTTCGATCGAACGCACAATGTGATCCTTGATTGGTTTATTGCTGGGGGATTGCTCGGTTTGCTCAGCTACTTCTCGTTATTCGTGGTGTTACTGTGGACGCTGTGGAGACACACCGGCCATTCACTAGTAGAAAAGGCGGTCATTACCGGCATGATTGTTGCCTACACGGTACACAATTTATTCGTTTTCGATAGTATCGTTAGCTACATCCCATTTTTTGCATGGTTTGCATACATAAACACCGCCGGCCGCAGTTACCGTGACCAGCATACTTCTGCACCGTCGACCCCGAGTCGTGTATCACAGGGTGTCGTGTTGGTAGCATGCTCTGTCTTGGTACTGTTTGTTCTCTACAGTGTTCCGGTTTCAGCAAACGGATCAGCTACCTCAAAGGGCCTTATTCGTCTCATGTCGCTCCAGCAGCAACCGCTCGGTGCTCAAACACAGCAGCAGCGCGTTGATCAAATACACACTGAGCTCACTGACTTGATTGATCGCGACTCATTTGCTCGGGCAGAAGTTGCTGAACAGGCGTATCAAATCGTATCAAACATTACTCGATTGCCGGTAAGTGATGAGTCGAAACAGGCGTTCTTTAAGACAGCAGCGCAGGCGCTTGAAGTTCAGGTACGCCGAACACCAGAAGACGCGCGGTACCAATTTTTCATGGGCACGTACCTCAGTAATTTTAATGTGCCTGATTTGTCGTTCACCTATCTTGAAGCTGCGCTCGCACTCTCGCCCGAAAAGGAAGCCTTCCTCCTTGAGCTCGGTACGCGATACTTGCAGGTTGATCAAGTTGAAAAAGGTCTTGCTGCATTGGCAAAAGCCTACACACTCGGTCCGCAGTTTCCTGCAATTCAAAAAAATTATCTCGTTGCCGCTCTGTTCTTTAATAAAACTGTTGTTGCAAATGAATTACTCGCCGTCATGGCACCAGAAGATCTCGTTTCTGACACCCGTATTTGGGCAGCAATGAAATATGCAAAACGAACTGCCGAAGCGCGCACCATACTTACACGAATTAGCACCGAACACCCAGAATTGAAAGAAGTAGTTGAACAATTGCTCAAAACGCTCTAGTCGCCTATACTCAACATTATGACATTACCTTCACGAAAAGTGAGCATTATTGGTGCTGCGATCCTTGTTGTCGTTATTGCAGCGATCGTATTCATGGTGAATGGCAGAGATACTGCTGATGCACAGTTGGTAGCACTGACAAACCGCTCTGTCGTCCAAGAGGTTGCAGTATCGGGGTCAGTTAAGGCAGATCAGTCTGTCGATCTCGGCTTTGAGGTTAGTGGTCGTGTTCGGTCAGTCACTGCTCGTACGGGTGATCGTATCCGCGCAGGTACTGTTTTTATTTCCCTTGAAAACAACCAATCGCGGGCCGATGTCGTTGCTGCCGAAGCGCGTCTTGCAGAAGCGGTGCGTGGCACTCGTGCAGAAGAGTTAGCAATCAGCAAAGAGCAGGTCGACTCAGCGCGTATCGATTTTGAAGCCTCAAAGCAGGCGTTTGTTGATTCGCTCAATACCGTATATGGCGACACCCTAAGCGCAGTTGGTGGGTATGGCGACACGCTCTTTATTGGACCGGGACGTTCAAACAATAGTCTTCGGTTTAGACCTCGTTCTTCGGGAATGTCTGAAAAGCTCGAAGATGAACGATACACACTGGTTAATGAAAGTGTCCGCTGGAAGCGTCTCGTTAGCATAATCACCGAAGCAAACTTTGAAACGAACCTTTCTGAATTCGACCTCTATTTTAATCGGTACAAAACATTCATCATTAATCTTGCGGATGCAGTAAATACCGCACAATCAAACGACACAACTCCGCAGGCGACTATTAATGAGTACCGCAGTGTCATGACCACTGCTCGACAATTAGTTATTGATGCTGCTACCGAGCGTCAGAGCGCAGAAACGACATACAAAAATGCAGAGTCAGATCTTCGTATTGCAGAACGTGAATATACCTTCGATCAGGCTGGTTCATCAGTAGAAGACATTGCGATTGAACGAGCAAATCTATTGTCGGCGCAGGCTTCCTATGAAAAAACAATTATTCGTGCGTCATTCGATGGTCTCGTCACTGCTCTCGAAGTTGAGCAAGGAGAAATTGTTGGTGCAAACCAAACATTAGTATCGCTCATTTCTGATGGAGTGTTTACCATTGAAGCGAACATTCCTGAAGTCGACATTGCAAAAATAGCTATTGATAACACCGCTCGTGTAACTCTCGATGCATACGGCGATTCAGTAGCCTTTGATGCCCACGTCATACTGATTGATCCAACAGCCTCAGTTCTTGATGGTGTCCCTACGTATAAAACAACACTAGCGTTTGTTACTGTCGATGAACGCATTCGCTCAGGCATGACGGCAAATGTCACTATTGTCACCGCTCGTACCGAGAGTTCTCTGACAGTGCCTCTTCGCGCTGTACGCACGAATGATGCCGGTCAAACGGTTGTTAGTCTTAAACAGGGGGATACTACTGAAGAGCGCGTCATTACGCTTGGCGTCCGCGGTAGCGATGGCTATGCACAGGTAACTGAAGGCCTCACACTGGGCGATATGGTTGTTGTGCCAGAATAATCTCATACTATACACATACTTCTATGAACACTTCTTGGGGCGGAGTAGTCGATTGGTACGATGCGCATTTGCGTGGCGAAGGTACGTACCACGAAACGGTACTTGCTCCCAATATTTTGCGGCTGCTCGATATGTCAGTAAACACAACAGTGCTTGATGTTGCCTGCGGCACCGGATATTTTACGCGGCTGATCTCTCCGCATGTTGCTCGTATCACTGGCACCGATATCGGAGAAGAATTAATTGCCAAAGCTCAGGAACATCCACTCCACAATGCGACATTCCTTGCGACACCTGCAGAAACACTTGCGGGTGTGGAGGGTACGTTTAGTCGAGCACTCTGTGTTGTCGCTCTTCAAAATATTAAAAATGTACGAGCTGTTGCAGATGCTGTGTATGCCCGCCTTACTCCTGAGGGTACGTGGCTTGTGGTGCTCAACCATCCTGCATTCCGTATCCCGGGCGCATCATCATGGCAGTTTGACGAAGCCCAAAAAACACAGTTTCGACGTGTCGATGCATATATGAGCGAGCGAGAACAAAAAATTGACATGACTCCAGGTATCACAAACCCGAAAGACAAAAACTACACCGTGTCATTCCACCGCCCACTGCAGGAATTTGTAAAAATATTTACGAACGCAGGGTTCTCAATAACCCGACTCGAAGAGTGGGTGTCCCCAAAATCAAGTCAGAAAGGTCCAAGAAAAGATGCAGAGGATAGAGCACGTAAAGAGTTCCCACTATTTTTGGCAATAGTACTGAGTAAAAAATAGTATTACTTCGTATCCTGCAGCTTTAGGCTTGCAAAGAGTCCGATAACGAGCACCACGCCTAAGAAACTAAAGAGTCCGGTGTACCAGAACTGTGCCACGATGATACTGCCGAGTGCAGGGGCGACAATGTAGGCAAGTGGAATGGCTGATCGGAACAAACTAATGTAGTTAGTCTGCTTCGCGCTCACCTGTTTAAAGAAGTAGGTTTCGCACGCAATTTCTATAAACGCTGCGCCAATACGGGTAATAAATAAGAGGAGGGCCCAAATGAGAACTTCACCGCTTCCGCCGACAAACGGAATAAGAAAGACACTGGCAGCAGCGATAACGAATCCCGTAATAAGAATTTCTTTTTCACCGAGCTTTTCATCGGCAAGTTTTCCCATAGGAATTTGAGTCAGCACAAATGGTAAGAGCATAATCGTGAAGATGCCGCCAACTTCTGCCCAGCTAAAGCCTTTGTGGTAGATGAGGTAGAGCGGCATGTACACCACCATAATTGCGTAAAAGAACTGCAAGATAAAATCAGCGATGAAAATAATACGCACATTCTTGTTGGCAAAGAATGCTTTTACCGAATGACTGAAATGAATATCGTCATGACTTTTGACGTCAATTTTTTTGAATTCACGAGCAACAATAAACAAGGTCGGAATGAGTGCAATTGCTGAAATGGCATAGGGAACAGCGAGCGATGCTCCTGAGACAATGTTGCCAACAAAGACTGGTGCAAGTACAAAAATTGAACTCGAAATAGTGAGGTAGATGCTGCGGGTAATGCCGGTACGTTTATTCGTGGTTGATCGTTCAAGAAAGACATCGAAACAATACCAGAGGAGTGGTTGCATCGACACATGAATAATAAATACGGTTACTGCCCAACTAAGCGAGTCTGCACTAAACAAGCCGATGAGTGCAGCCATCTCAGCAATAATGAGCGTAATGGTAGTGCGATAGGCTCCGTAACGGCTAAAAAATCGTGGAATCAATCCGAAAAAGAGAATAGTGAGTGACGCTCCGAGTACGTACAGGAGCCCAATGTACTGGTCGGGGAGATACTGTTTGAGGTAATCAGAGTTAATGTATACAACAATTGCGTGGTGCAGTGCGAGAAAAAGTGTTGCGGCGTAAATTCGAAGGCGAGATGTGCGAGTCACACCGTGCGGATGTGCATGGTGGTGAATGAGACGGTGTTCCATATGCATTCATTATATAGGAGTTATGTCCTACACATGAAAAAGATATACACATTCAAGGAAGTGGTGTGTATAAAAAACCCCACAAACTTTCATTGAAAGTTTGTGGGGGGTGCGCGCGTGATCAGGATAACGATTACTACAGCGCCGTTGGGGTATCGATCCAACCTTGGCGGGTTTGTGTGGAGTAATATCCAGACGCCTTGATCGGCTGTCCGAAGATGAGATAATATCCACCGAACAACCACCGCTCACCGCTGCCATCTTCGCGCTCGATGCTGTTGATGCATATGTCAAACACGTAAACCACTAATGGTTTTGCTACAGGAGTAGCATCGTTGACGGCCGGCCGGGTGTCCGCTGGTCTGTCGAACTTGACGAGCCGACGTTTTGTGTTGTCACCATCAAACAATGCGAGCATGAGGTCGAATTTGCTTGGACCGTTCACGATAATGTGACGAGTAGTCATACGACTTCTCCTATAAAAAGAGCTATCCTATCCATACGAATAGGAATGTACTGTATAGTATTATATAATATACATATTTTATGTCAAGTAAAAACACCGGATCGGGTAGCCGGTGTTTTTAGTATGTGCACCACAGTGCCATTAGTTATACGCCGAGCAACACTGGAATAACAATCGGTCGTTTTGCGGTTTGTTGGAACAAGAATCGCGTAAGGTTGTCGGTTACAATTTCTTTGAGATAATCGAAGTTAATTGGATGCATGTTTACCGCCGCATCCTCAATTGTTTTCTTCACAATGTAGCGTGCCTGTTGGAGTAAATCTTGTGATTCACGGAGGTACACGAATCCGCGAGAAATAATATCAGGTGATTTGTGGAGCTTCCCAACCGAAGTGTTTACCACTGCAACCACAAGGAAGATACCATCTTGAGCGAGCATCTGACGATCGCGGATAACAACGTCTTGCATGTTTCCAACAGAGAATCCATCAACCATCATAATGCCTTCAGCTGCTTTCTCTTTCAGCATAACCATCTTTGTTCCGCCTGCCTGAATTTCAATAATGCTGCCGTCGTCAGGTACGACAATGTTTTCTGTAGGCGTGCCGAGTGATTCAGCTAACTCTGCATGCAGGCGCAACATGTAGTGGGTACCGTGAATTGGGATAAAGAATTTTGAATGAATCTTTTTGTGAAGCCACTCAATTTCTCCACGATTGCCGTGACCAGTTGAGTGAATATACACATCCGAGGTTCGGTAGTGAATAATTTTTGCTCCCTGGCGGGCGAGGTTGTCTTTCAATTTCTGCACGGTCTTTTCGTTCCCGGGAATAATTGATGACGAAAGGAGTACAGTGTCTCGGTTGTTGAGGCGGAGGTATTTGTGTGTTTTGTTTGACATGCGCATCAGTGCAGCAAACTCTTCACCTTGGGCTCCTGTTGAGAGAATAATGACACGCTCCGGTGGATAGTTGTCGACATCTTGCCCTTGAATGATGGTATCTTTTTTCACCGTCAAAATACCGGCCGCGGTTGCGATTTCGATATTAACTTTCATGCTGCGACCTTCAACAACAATTTTCTTGCCGTACTTTTCGGCAATTTCGATAATCTTCACCATGCGTTGCAATTGTGATGCGAACGTACCGATGATGAGGCGACCTTTAATTGTTTTAATAATTTGATCGAGGTTGTCGTGAACAATACTCTCGGGAGTTGAGAAGCCGGGGTTTTCGATGTTCGTTGAATCGGTAAGGAAAAGGAGCGTGTTCATATTGTCGAACACTTTGTACTCTTTTTCTTCAGAATCAGATGGAATGCCGTTCATGTGATCGAGCTTAAAGTCGCCCGGTGTCACTATGTTTCCATAGGGCGTTTCAATGATGATACCCATTGAGTCAGGAATAGTGTGAGTAACACCGAAGAATTGAATAACCAGTCCGCCAATACGAATACGTTCATTCTTTTCAACGAGGTTGATGTTGAGCGGTGGCATGTGTGGAAATTCAGCCTGTCGCTTTTGCAACATAATTGCGGTGAGGTTGCGGGTATAAATAGGTGGATTACCAATGCGCGGCATAATGTAGGGAACACCACCGATGTGGTCGAGGTGACCGTGGGTGATAATAACCGCTTTAATGCGATCCTTTCGTTCCTCAAGATACTTTGTGTTTGGAAGAATGTAGTCAATACCAGGAGTTTCGTCTTCTTTAAATTGGAAACCAACATCGATAACAATAATGTCGTCCTTGTATTCGATAACGGTCATGTTTTTGCCGATTTCCTCTACGCCACCGAGTGGAATAATGCGGATGCTATCTTGCGCCAACGGCGGAATAATGAGCTTCGGCTCAGGATGAGAAATAGAGCGGTCAATGCGCGAGCGCGGTGGTGCAGGTGGTCGTCCGCTCCGGCCTAAGCCGCCGCGTCCGCCACTGCGTGAATGAGAACGTCGGCTACTCTGGCCGCCACTGCGTGCAGGGCCAGTTCCGGTGCCTCCAGTGCCGATTGGTCGGCGTGGTCGTGTGTGTGCATTACTACCAACAGTCCCCGCAGGAGCTCCTGCGGGGCGTTCTGGTTGTGCTGCTCCTTCTGCTGGCCGTGGCGGTCGTGTAAAAGTCATAAATGATTCGTTAACTAATTAATTATGGTAATTTTTGATACTCTTTTTTTGCAAACACTGTCCACAATCTGTCTGATTCTCGATACCAACCGTTGACGGTCGCAAATCTATCGGCGGGTTCAGAAATTGGTCCAAGGCTAACGCCACCGAGTGATTCAGGAATTGCGTACACATAGAATGGTGAGTAGAGAAACAGCGCAGGAATATCTTTAGCAAATTCGCGGGTGATAATGGCAATTTGTTCGCTTGTTGTTGTGGTAAATATTCCAGTGCGAAGTGCTTCAAGTGCTGTGTCAACTTTTGCGTTAGTGTACTGAGCAACGTTGAGGCCCGGATCTGTTCGTTGTGACGAATGCCAGAATGCGTACAAATCACTTGGACGAGTAATGATATGTCCAAAGAGGAGAGCGTCATAGTTTCGCTTTGGAATAATATTTTGGTTGAGATCGCCTGAACCATAGACACGGATTTCGACAGCAACACCAATTGCTTGCCACTGTTGCTTGAGGAGTTCGGCAGTTTGCTTGAGCTCGTTAGTATCACTTGTCGTGATGTTGAATACGAGACGTTCGGTATCTGTTTCACGTTTTCGTTCGTAAATGCTATCGACACCCCGTACCCAGCCGGCTTTTTCTAACAGGGCAGTTGCCTGGAGAATTCGATCGGTGATAGGTGCTTGGGGCGATGCAATTTCAGTTGGAACAGGACTATTTATTGATAACGCATGACCGTCAAAGACTGCAGTAATGATTGAGGATATATCAGTTGCTAATTGGAGGGCTTGCTTCACTTCAGGATTTAAAAAGATACGCGCTTGGTTATGGTTGAAAAACAAACTAAAGATACGTGGCAATTGACCCTCGATGACACGATAATTGCTTGGGAGCCCTTGTGCACCAACGGGGCTGAGTGCACCGAGGCTGTCGATGTTTCCTGAACGTAACGCTTCGAGCGCGAGTGTTTCGTCAGCAAAAAAATGGAGTGCAATGCTGGCAATGAGGGGTTGTTCGCGCTGGTAATCTTTGAATCGGGTGAGTACGTAGGAATTTGGCACACCGCTGTTGTTAACAGAGATAGAGACTATTTTGTATGGACCCGCACCAATTGGCTGCGTGTTGAGTGTGCTAAATACAAATTCAGTAACCGTTAATGATCCCCAGAGGTGTTGTGGCAAAATGCCCACTGACATGAGCGGTAAAAATTCTGGATATGGTTGGCGGAGGGTGATTCGTACAACGGTGTCGCTGACTGCTTCTGCAGTAAGGCCGAGCCACACTGCCCGGCGAGGGCTTTTAATTGCAGGATCTTGAAACTGTCCAATAGTGTAGACAACATCTCGAGCTGTTACCGCTACCCCATCGTGAAATACGATCTGTGGTAACAGGGTAAAAGTGTATACTCGACCGTCTTCTGAGACTTCGTATGACTCAGCTAAATCAGGAACAACTTCGCCACTCGGCGTTTTTTTCATGAGTCCTGCGTATACCAACCGAGCAACATCGTGACTAGCGGCGTTGATAGCGAGTACCGGGTTAATAAAGCGTGGAATACCAATAACGCCTTCGGACAGAGTTCCACCGCGAATGGGTACTCGAATAGTGAATTCTTGGTTGACGTTCCACAACATGGCAAATGACGACGCGGCGAATACAAAAAGAACGACGTACCAGATAGTACGACTTGTCAGTGACATTGTCTGCATACTTCTACGAAGCTGTATGCTACCCGGAGCAATCCAGGTTTTGCGGTAGAAATAGACAGCAACAGATCGAATAAACTTAAATACGTTCACGATTTAAAAATAACGGGTAGAGAAGGCGAAACGAGCAGTATGCTCGGGGGTAATTGCTTATACAATCAAGGCAACAATAGCAGATGCGAAGAAAAGTACGGTAAAGAGGATTGTTGCTTTGAATACAGTCTTCTCAAATCCACGGCGAGTAAAGTATGACGCTCCACCACTATCGCCACCGCCAAACGCGCTTCCAAGTTCTGGATCACCACGTTGTAAAAGAACCGCAGTCACCAGGAGAGCGGCAAGCACAATCTGCACATACGGCAGGGCTGAAGCGATGAGAGTCATTAGGTAGGACTATAGCACATCAATGAGTACGTGCAATAGTTGACGAACCCTCTTCAGTAGGTTACTTTTCCTTAACGTTACTAAACTAATGGTGATACATAATCGTATGGCAAAAAACAATACAAAGTTCCGCATCCAGCCCTTGCAGGATCGAGTTATTTTGACGGCGATTACTAATGATTCAGCACGAAAAACTGATTCAGGGATATTCATTCCCGAAGGTGTTTCTGATGATAAGACAACAAAGCGCGGGCGTGTGGTTGCTGTAGGCGCTGGTCGCACTGAAGACGGAAAACGTATTCCGGTGTCAGTTGCTGTAGGCGATGAGGTGCTCTACCAGTGGGGCGATACTATTACCGTCGACAGTGTTGAGTATGTCATCGTTCGAGAGAGTGAGATTACCGCTATTATCAAATAAAATACTATGTCAAAACAAATCCTCTTTAATGAAGATGCGCGAAAAGCTCTCAAACGCGGCGTTGATATTGTTGCCAATGCAGTAAAAACAACCATCGGTCCTCGTGGCCGCAATGTCGTGCTCGACAAAGGTTTTGGTGGGCCAATGATCACCAATGATGGTGTTTCAATTGCTAAAGACATCACCCTCAAGAATAAGTTTGAAAATATGGGTGCCGAAATTGTAAAAGAAGTGGCAACCAAAACAAACGACATGGCGGGTGACGGAACAACAACCTCAGTGGTACTGACACAAGCTATTGTGAACGAGGGTATGAAGCACACCACTATGGGTGTTAACGCAATGGGTATTAAACTCGGCATAGAACTTGCCGCTGAAGCAGTTATTACTGCTCTCAAATCAATTGCAAAGCCAATTAAAACAAAAGAAGAAATTCGACAGGTTGCGACGATCTCAGCAGAAAACGAAGATATTGGCCGTATTATCGCTGATACTATAGAGAAAGTAGGCAAAGACGGAGTAGTTACCGTTGAGGAGTCGCAAGCGCTCGGTATTGATTCAGAAGTAGTTAAAGGTCTACAGTTTGATAAAGGCTACCTATCGCCGTACATGGTAAGTAATGCAGAGCGCATGGAAGCAGAACTCCGTGATCCTGCAATCCTCATTACTGACAAAAAGATTTCATCAATCAAAGATATTCTTCCGCTCCTCGAAAAAGTTATTCAAACGGGCAAAAAAGATCTCGTCATTATTGCTGATGATGTCGATGGTGAAGCGTTGACGACATTTATTCTCAACAAAATTCGTGGCACGTTTAATGTGCTCGCAATTAAGGCACCCGGCTATGGCGATCGAAAGAAAGACATGCTCCAGGATATTGCACTCACTGTTGGTGCAGAGGTGGTTTCAGAAGATGTTGGTTTAAAACTTGATACCATAGAAATTTCTGTACTCGGACGTGCGCACCGTGTGGTAGCGACAAAAGATACGACAACTATTATTGGCGGAAAGGGTAAAAAGGCTGATATCGAAACGCACGTGTCGCAGTTGAAGGCCCAGCTCGCCGGTATCGATTCAACGTTTGATGCAGGTAAGCTTGAAGAACGCATCGCAAAACTTTCTGGCGGTGTTGCGGTTATCAAAGTAGGCGCAGCGACTGAAACAGAAATGAAGTATCTCAAGCTTAAAATTGAAGATGCGGTGAATGCGACAAAAGCCGCTATTGAAGAGGGAATTGTACCTGGTGGCGGCGTTGCGTTTGTCCGTGTTGCGGAAAAGGTCCGTACTGCAAAGCGCGCTGTTGGGCCTATCGAAACATCGCTTGGCTTCGACATTGTTCTTAAAGCGCTTGAAGCTCCTCTGAAACAAATTGCCATAAATGCGGGTAAAGACGATGGTTCGGTCATTGTTGAAGCGGTTAAAAAGGCAAAAGGAGCTGGTGGATACAACGCCCTTACCGACCAAATGGTTCCCGACATGGTTGCTGCGGGTATTGTTGATCCGGTAAAAGTTGCTCGAAGCGGTATTCAAAACGCAGCTTCAGCAGCAGCAATTTTACTTACCACAGAGGTAGCAATTGCCGATGAACCAGAAGAAAAGAAGCCTGGACAGGGTGCTCCAGACATGGGAGGAATGGGTTATTGACCAATCTGCTGACATCTGCTATACTGCTGATATGTGAGTGCTACACACGTAGTTCTTATACACAAATGACAAGAAAACCCGCCGCAAGGCGGTTTTTTTGTTGTCGAGATTCTACATTTTAACTCCTCTTTATCTCTTGCTATAGATCGGGGTATTCAATTTGTGTATACTTAGTCATAGAGGACGAAGATAAATTCTCCCTAAGCGTGGTGGACGGTTGCACTCACATATCATTTGTATTGGAGCTCGCTCCGTCCACCGCGCATGGGTGGAAGAACAAGTCCCCGAACTGTAATTCGGGGACTTGTTCGTTACTGGGAAAGAAAGTGCTAGAGTGGTGGAGTTATGCAACTATTGCAGCACACGCCGCTTAAAGACTACACAACGTTTCGTATTGGAGGCCCCGCTCGGCACTTTTGTACCGTAAAAACAATTGAAGAAGTGCAGTGTGCCTGTTTGTGGGCACACAATAATAACTGGAAATTATGTGTACTCGGCGGTGGTTCAAATGTCCTTATTGCTGACGAAGGATTTGATGGGCTCGTGATGCACATTGCACTCACTGGTATTGAGCAGCAGGGCGACACGTTTACTGTTGCTGCCGGAGAGGTATGGGATGATTTTGTTGCATATGTTGTTGCTAAGGGATACGGAGAGTTAGCGAATCTGTCACTCATTCCGGGAACTGTTGGTGCAGCACCAATACAAAATATTGGTGCATACGGCAGAGAAGTGTGCGCGTTTATTACGCACGTTCTGTGTGTACATACTACTACCGGTGAACACAAAACATTCTCAAACGCCGAATGTGCGTTTACGTATCGAGGTAGTTTTTTTAAAACAGTAGCTGGCAAAGAGTGGGTCATTGTGAAAGTGATATTCGCCCTTTCACGCACTGCGATGCTTGATACGTCATACAAAGATATTGCGGAGTACGCACAAAAAAACAATCTCGCGTACTTCTCGCCGCAATCATTGCGTGACACAGTTATCGCTATCCGTCGCGCGAAATTACCTGATTGGACAGCGCTCGGCACCGCAGGATCGTACTTTAAAAATCCGGTTATCGCCTGGGCAGCACTGGCGCAATTACAAAAAGCCTACCCGGGTATTCCATCGTTTCCCTTTGCACACACAATGGTAAAAGTTTCTGCGGGGTGGATACTCGACAAAATATGCAATGCGCAGGGCATGCGCGAAGGTGACGCAGGTATCTACGAAAAACAAGCGCTCGTTATTGTAAATCATGGACACGCAACTGCGTACAATGTTCGAACACTCGCAGAAAAATTGCGCACTGTTGTGCACGAAAAAACAAATATACATCTTGAAACTGAAGTGCAATACATTTCGTAAAATAATTTTGAAAAAAAACTTATCCACACATGCGCACAAAAATCTATTCACACATGCGCACATCTATCTGATAATTAAGTACAAGAACAATACTCGGGTCGAAGTTGTTCTTTGAATAATTGTAACTGTCGCTCGTCGACAAAAAACAATGGCAAAGAAAAAAGCTCGCAAGGCTACAAAAAAGAAGACAACAAAGCGCAAGGCTACAAAAAAGAAAGCTACCAAACGCAAATCTCGTCGTTAGTCTTTCAATCGAACGCTCGACGTTCGGCAAAAATCACTCCGTTTTTAACGGAGTGATTTTTGTTTATCGACAGTGTTATATGTTAGTATGGCCGAATGTCAATTGCGACCACATTTGCCCGTATCTTTGGTGATGAATCGAGCCGTATTGTAAAGCGATATAAGGGTTTTGTAGAAAAAGTGAACAGCTTTGAACCTGCAATGCAGGCGCTCACTGACGAACAGCTCAAGACAAAAACCCACGAGTTTAAGGCAGAACTCGCTTCAGGGAAGACACCCGAAGACATTAAAGCCGAAGCGTTTGCTGCTGTTCGTGAGGCTGCACGCCGCACGCTCAACCAACGTCATTTCGATGTCCAACTTATTGGTGGTGCAATTCTCAACTCAGGAGCTATTGCTGAAATGAAAACCGGTGAAGGAAAAACGCTCGTTGCGACACTTCCTGCATATCTCAATGCGCTCGAAGGAAAAGGTGTCCACGTCATTACAGTCAACGATTACCTCGCGCGACGTGATACAGTATGGATGGGACAAATCTATAACGCACTTGGTCTCACCAGTGCAGTGCTTAACCACGATGCTTCATATATATATGACGCTGCACATACTGAGCTCGACAAAACTCGTGATGCTGCGGGAGGTTATAAAGTAGTGCACGAATTTCTCCGACCGGTAGCTCGACCAGATGCCTACCGTGCCGATATTACCTACGGAACAAATAGCGAGTTCGGTTTCGACTATCTCCGTGACAACCTCGAATACCATACTGACAAAGTTCGCCAGCGCGAATACCACTACGCTATTGTCGATGAAATCGATTCTATTTTGATTGATGAAGCGCGTACGCCGCTCATTATTTCTTCACCGACCGAAGATTCAGGTTCGCTCTACGCGCAATTTTCCCAGATTGCAGACTCGTTGGTAAAGGAGGATGACTACACCGTTGATGAAAAATTTCGCTCAATTGCGCTCACTGATAACGGTATTACCAAAACAGAAAAGGCTCTCGGTGTTGAAAATATCTACACCGACAAGGGTATTAAGTACGTGCACCACCTTGAAACTGCGGTAAAAGCAAAAGCACTGTATAAAAACGAAGTTGATTACGTGGTGAAAGACGGCACAATTGTCATTGTCGATACGTTTACCGGTCGCTTGCAACCGGGTCGTCGATGGTCAGAAGGATTGCACCAGGCAATTGAGGCAAAAGAAGGCGTCGCTGTCCAGCAAGAATCACGTACCTTCGCTTCGATTACATACCAAAACTATTTCCGTATGTACAAAAAGCTCTCGGGTATGACGGGTACCGCAACAACCTCTGCGGAAGAGTTCATGAAAGTATACCGATTGAACGTAGTATCTATCCCGACACATCGTCCGGTTGTTCGTGTTGATGCGAATGACCTCATCTTTCAAAACGAATCAGGAAAATTTAAAGCGCTCTCACGAAAAGTAAAGGAACTTCAGAAAAAAGGTCAGCCAGTACTCATTGGAACAGTGTCGATTGAGAAAAACCAGTTGCTCGGTGAATACTTGAAACGTGAGGGAGTACAGTTCAACATGTTGAACGCTAAAAACCACGAGCAAGAAGGACAAATTGTTGCTGATGCCGGAAAACGTAGTTCGGTGACTATTGCCACAAACATGGCTGGTCGTGGCGTCGACATTAAACTTGGTGGCACACAGGCAACTAAAGAAGAATACGAAGCAGTAAAGGCGCTGGGTGGACTGTATGTTGTTGGTACTGAACGTCATGAGGCTCGTCGTATCGATAACCAGCTCCGCGGCCGCGCTGGACGCCAAGGTGACGCAGGTGGAACACAGTTTTACGTTTCAACTGGAGACGATCTCATGCGCATTTTTGCTGCTGACACCATTAAAAAAATAATGGGACGATTTAACATTCCTGAAGATGAGCCGATTCAAAATTACTTCATCACGCGCTCACTTGAAACTGCTCAAACAAAAATTGAAGGGTTCCACTTCGATTCTCGCAAACACACCCTCGAATATGATGACGTCATGAACCACCAGCGCGCTATCGTGTATGGCCGCCGCCGCGAACTGCTCTTTGCACAAGGTGAGGGTCTTGATGCTGCTATTACCCACGCGTTTGCGCTCGGACATCTCACCGATGAGGCGAAAGCAATTATTGCAGCGCAACGAACGACATTAGGCGATGACGGTTTTCGGCAAGTTGCTCGCCGTATTTTGCTCCAAACAATTGATATGTTTTGGGTTGAGCACCTCGAAACAATGGAGTACTTGCGCTCAAGCGTCCACCTCCGTGCATATGGGCAGCGTGATCCATTAGTTGAGTATAAAAAAGATGGACTTACTATGTTCAAGGATATGCAGGAGAGTATTGTCACTCAATCAATTGAGATTCTCAAAAACGTAAAACTCGAAGCTGTTGAAGGAAAGCCGACACCCGATGTGCTCGCACCTGCAACTCTCCACGCCTCACACATGCAGCCTGAACAAAAATTATCACTTCGATCAACACCAACTCTTGCTCCTACTGCGGTCGAAAAAGGCAGAAATGAGAAAGTTACTATCACCAAAAATGGTGAAACGAAAGATATTAAATATAAACAGCTCGACTCATTCACCCGAGACGGCTGGACGCTGAAGGAGTAAGCTATAAAGGTATGCATACAGTATCAACAGCAACCTACGCTGTTTCGTCGGATGCGTGGGAAGCAATGCTCTCAGATATTAAAATCGCTGAAAACTCGATTGATTTTGAGAGTTACATTTTTTCTGCCGATGCAATCGGCGGGCGTTTTATTGAAGCCTTTTTAGAGCGTGCCCGTGAGGGTGTTCGTGTCCGCATACTGCTCGATATGGTAGGAAGTTTTACGTTCTACCAATCAGGTATTCCTGAAGAATTACGGCAAAAGGGAATTGAAGTCATCTTTTTTAATCCGGTGAGTGTGTGGAGAATTGCAAACCTGCTCTCAAACTTCTTTCGTGACCACCGCAAGGTACTCGTTGTTGACGGTATCGTTGGGTATACCGGCGGTGTAAATATTGCCGATGAGATGGCAGACTGGCGTGACGCCCACGTTCGATTTCAGGGACCAGTTGCTGAGGAACTCAAAATTGCATTTGAAACAATGTGGCTGCATACCAAGAAAGGATCGTACATACATCGCCAGGGTCGTTTGACGACCCGTGTACCACGAACCTTTCATCGTGATTGGGAAGTGCTTACTAATGCTCCGCGTGTGGGCGAGCGTGCTATCTATTACACGCTTATCGATCATATTCGTCAGGCGAAAAAGTGTGTATACCTCACCACACCCTACTTTGTACCCGACACTCGGTTGCTGCGTGTACTTCGATTAGCCGCAAAGCGCAGTGTGGATGTTCGCATACTGGTGCCACATCGAGTGAATCATTTATTTTTAACCAGCGCTAATAACTTCTACTTCTCATGGCTCTTGCGTGCTAAGGTGAAAATTTTTAGATACAGCGGAGCACCTCTTCATGCAAAAACAGCGGTCATTGATGATGAGACCACGCTTGTCGGCACATTCAACCTCGATAGCTTGAGCTTTGTGTGGAACTACGAGATCGCGGTGCGTAGTACTGATCCACAATTAGTGGGAAGTATGCGACAACATTTTTTTGAAAACTTGCGTATGGCAACAGCAATCAACTATGCAGAGTGGAAGCGCCGCGGTGTCATTTTGAAACTCCAAGAATTGCTAATGTGGCCATTCCACGGGCTGCTCTAGAGGTACTTGACAAATCTATATAATATGATACAATTGTATACGGATGGGACGTGGAGAGATATGGAAGCTCCATACCAAAAAAAGGGTTGGCTCTACAGATAGAGCCGGAAAGGTTTGCGTTATGAAACGTAGCACGATGTTGCCGAGTGTCACTCACGGATGGTCAGTACAACAGTACCATCCCGAGATTCACGCCGACGGAACGGTTGTTGCCGCAAAATCGCCGGTACACTTCGTCCTGAACGGACGGTGTCTGTGCAATCAGCGCACCTGCCTTGCCACACCGAGCACCTCTGGCCACACGATTCCTCGCGGCGATGCCGCCGATAAGTATCCCAACTAACGGGGTACACACGCCACCGATTATGCTATGCATAATCGGTGGATTTTTTTCGTGCTACACTAGTTCGATTATTCAGTATGCGATAGATAATTCAATACACATATATGGCCACATCTGCACCTGCAGCAATCAAAAAAATCAGCGCTCGCGAAATTCTCGATTCTCGTGGCAACCCAACGGTTGAGGTTGATCTCTGGCTTCGTGATGGATCATTTGGTCGTGCTGCAGTGCCGTCGGGCGCATCAACAGGTTCGCACGAAGCGGTTGAACTT